>JBEIEG010000071.1:0-10120 GCA_040383035.1 Hyphomonadaceae bacterium
GCCTGCGGCTGACCAGCCACCTTCTGGGTTGGAGAGATAATCCAGATTAGCCCAATCGCGTGCAGTAATTGGAAGCTCTGTCTTCACTTGAACGCCGAGCGAGACAAATAACTTGGCCCGATCGGTCTGGTGGCCCCAAGAGGCTGCCATGGTGTAATTGCCGTCTGACCCGTCAATGGCTTTATAATCGCCACCAACTTCAAATCCTTCGAGATTGGTGCGTGTGATGAAATTGACCACGCCGGCAACAGCGTCAGAGCCGTAAGTCGCAGCCGCACCGTCTTTGAGAACTTCAACCCGGCCAATAGCAGCCGATGGGATCAAATTGGTATCAACGACCGTTCCGACCAAACCAAATGGGTTGTAGGCCATACGGCGACCATTCAACAGCACGAGTGTCCGCTCTGGACCAATACCGCGCAAATTGACTGAGCCTGCACCTTCATTGCCTTGAGCGCGAGCATCGAATTGGTTGGTATCACCTTGTACCCCGCTTGAGACGTTGAGGAGCTTGATCAACTCAACGGTGCTTGGGGTGCCTGCTTTTTCCAGATCAGCTGAGCTGATCACATTCACCGGTAATGAAGCGCTTTCTGAAGTTCCCCGAATGAAAGAACCAGTTACCACAACAACGTCGACTTCCTTCTTTGGAGTTTCGTCTGATGTTGTGGTTTGTGCGAAAGCCTGAGTCGCGCCTGTCGTTATGATAACAGCCAACAGGGCACTGGCCCCGTTGAGCAATGCTTTTCTAGCCATATTGTCCTCCCTTGTCCGTGCGGTCCTTTTTTGGGTGGATCCGCTTCAGACTGGGAAAGTGTGCGACTGGAATGAATATCTGTAAAGGCTTTTTTTGACTTGATTTTACGTGCTTCTTCACAAAACCGTTAGGGAAACCATGACGATTAGGCGAGGGACCCAAAAATGACACGGTCGATGTCGGATAAGTCTTTGATCACGCGCAGGTTAGTCAGTCCTGAGACGGATTGGGCAAGTGACAACACAGCGTCGGCTTGGTCTTTCCCGAACTCAAAAGCAAATACACCTGAAGGCTTCAAAATCTCAGGCAAAGCAGAAAACAGAATTCGATAGGGATCTAAACCATCCTCTCCGCCATCGAGGGCAAATCGCGGATCATGCAAGCGCACTTCGTCTTGCAAGGTGTCGATCACGGCCGAGGGGATATAGGGTGGATTGGAGACGACAATATCAAAGCGTTCGTCTACGCCTTGATGCCAATCGCCTAAGCGTAAATCCACGCGGTCTGCCAGCCCAATATAGCTGGCATTTTCGGAGGCAAGCGCCAGAGCGTCTTCGGATTGGTCAATGCCCACCCCGGTCCAGCTTTTACGCTCAGCCAGAAGTGCCAACAGGATCGTTCCTGAACCTACGCCCAGGTCCAGCACCCGATTGGGCACATCGACTGCGTGGGTTTTTAAAATCAGATCGACAATCACTTCGGTTTCAGGGCGTGGCACGAGGCCCCGGCGGTCGCTGATTAGGTCAAGCGTCCAAAAGCCCTTTTTGCCGACGATGTGGGCCGCAGGCTCGCGCTGTTCGCGCCGCTGCACAAAGGTCTCAAATTTCAAAGCTGCTTCTTGTGTCAGCGGGCGCTGGGGGTCGCCTATCAAGGTCGCGCGGTCAGTCTCTGTTGCGGCGAGCAACAGAATGCGGGCGTCAATCACGGGGGTGTCGATGTTGGCCGCTTCTAGGCGCTTGCGGGCTGCAGTCCAAGCTTTGACGAGGGTGAGAGGTGTATCGGTCATAGCCTGCAAATAGGGGGTGAGCCGCAAAATGTCATCGGATGAACCATGTTTGGCAGCAGCAAAAAACTGACGCAAGGGTCACGCGCTTCTAGCAAAGAGGCTGAGCGCGACTCCCATGACTTCGACCCGATCTAAACTGACTGCACTTTTTTCACCCCGCCACCTGTTGACAGGCCGAAGGGGCATCCCTACCTGCACCCTGTGTTAGCAGTCGGGCAAGGTGAGTGCTAAAGCACGCCGCCTGTCCGATTAGTCGACACTCATTTTCTGAAACCTGACAATCCTCAAAGGGAGCAAGTCAAATGGCATTTCGTCCGCTTGGCGATCGCGTGCTGGTAAAGCGCGTTGAAGAAGAAACCAAAACCAAAGGTGGGATCATCATCCCAGACACCGCCAAAGAAAAGCCACAAGAAGGCGAAGTCGTCGCGGTTGGCCCTGGTGCCCGTGACGAAGATGGCGAGCGCATCGCGATGGACTTGAAAGTCGGCGATCGCATCTTGTTCGGCAAATGGTCTGGCACGGAAGTGAAGATCGACGGCGACGACCTTCTGATCATGAAGGAAAGCGACGTCATGGGCGTCCTCGAATCCTAATTCTTCCTCCTCTTTAAATCACTGAAAGGCACCTATCATGGCTGCAAAAATCGTATTGTTTGGCTCTGACGCACGCGACCGCATGCTTCAGGGCGTTGATATCTTGGCAAACGCCGTAAAAGTCACCTTGGGTCCTAAGGGCCGCAACGTAGTGATTGAGAAGTCCTTTGGCGCACCGCGCACAACTAAGGACGGCGTTTCGGTCGCGAAAGAAATCGAACTGGAAGATAAGTTCCAGAACATGGGCGCACAAATGCTGCGCGAAGTGGCTTCGAAGACCAACGACACCGCTGGCGACGGCACCACCACCGCAACCGTTCTGGCTCAAGCCATCGTTCGCGAAGGCATGAAGGCTGTATCCTCGGGCCGTAACCCAATGGATCTGAAGCGCGGCATCGACAAAGCTGTGACTGAAGTTGTTGCAGGCCTGAAGGCTTCGGCTAAGAAGGTTTCGTCGAACTCTGAAATCGAACAAGTCGGCACCATCTCGGCCAATGGCGAAGCGGAAATCGGCAGAATGATTGCTGAAGCCATGAGCAAGGTCGGCAACGAAGGCGTCATCACCGTTGAAGAAGCCAAGAGCCTCGAGTCCGAATTGGACGTCGTAGAAGGCATGCAGTTCGACCGTGGTTACCTGTCGCCATACTTCATCACCAACGCTGACAAGATGGAAGTCTCGCTCGACGATCCGCTGATCTTGATCCACGAAAAGAAGCTGTCGAGCTTGCAGCCTATGTTGCCAGTCCTCGAAGCTGTGGTCCAATCCGGCCGCCCACTCTTGATCATCGCGGAAGACGTTGAAGGCGAAGCCTTGGCGACTTTGGTGGTCAATAAACTGCGCGGTGGCTTGAAGGTTGCTGCGGTGAAGGCCCCTGGCTTCGGCGACCGTCGTAAAGCCATGCTGGAAGACCTTGCGATCTTGACCGGTGGTCAAGTGATTTCCGAAGACCTAGGCATCAAGCTGGAGACCGTTTCCATCGAGATGTTGGGTCGCGCCAAGAAGGTCACCATCACCAAAGAAAACACCACAATCGTGGATGGCATTGGTGAAAAGGCTGATATCGAAGGCCGTATCGCGCAAATCAAGCGTCAAGTCGAAGAAACCACCTCTGACTATGACCGTGAAAAGCTGCAAGAACGTTTGGCCAAACTGGCCGGCGGTGTTGCTGTGATTAAAGTCGGTGGTTCAACCGAAGTTGAAGTGAAAGAGCGTAAGGACCGCGTGGATGACGCGCTGAACGCAACTCGCGCAGCTGTGGAAGAAGGCATTGTTGCTGGGGGTGGCTGTGCGCTGTTGCGCGCTTCACGTGCCATCACCGTAAAAGGCATCAATGACGACGAAGAAGCAGGCGTCAATATCGTGCGTAAGGCTCTGCAAGCCCCGATCCGTCAGATCGTGGAAAACGCTGGCGTCGAAGGTTCGATCGTTGTTGGCAAAATCCTCGAAAACGAATCTGTATCCTTCGGCTTCAATGCACAAACCGAAGAATATGTCGACATGATCGTTGCTGGCATCATCGACCCCGTAAAGGTCGTGCGCACCGCATTGCAAGACGCAGCTTCGGTTGCTTCCTTGTTGATCACCACTGAAGCCACCATCGCTGAAGCGCCAAAGAAGAACGCTGGCGGCGCACCAGGCGGCATGCCAGGCGGCATGGGCGGCATGGGCGATATGGACTTCTAAGAAGTCCATAGAATCGCCCATCATTAAAACTGCTGGGATTTGCGATGCAAATCCCAGTGGCGATATGGACTTCTAAGAAGTCCATAAAGCCTGCAAAATCTAAGGAGCGCGGTCCGGCAACGGGCCGCGTTTTTTGTTTGTCTTTGGCAGGCAGCAAAAAGGTCAATGGATCGATATTGATGCTAGGGCTTGTGTTTGTCGCGTGTCTGATTACCAATACGGCATCTGCCAGATCACATCCGTTCTCAAGGCTACACTTTGAATTTTACTCTCTACCAAGCCCTTCTTTATGCTCATATTTTGGGCGTGATCCTTTTGGCCGGCAACATCACGATCACTGCCTTTTGGAAAGTCTTGGCTGACATGACCAAGGATGCCAAACAGATTGCGTTTGCCAATCGCGCCGTGATCATCGCCGACTGGTTGTTCACGCTGCCGGGTATCTTGCTGACATTGGTTGGGGGGATTGGGATATCATTGATGGGGCAGTGGCCACTCTTTGAGGTATCTTGGCTCAGTTGGAGCGTTTTCTGGTTTGTTGTGGCAGGGCTACTTTGGATGATTTTCCTGATCCCGCTCCAAATCCGCCAGAGCCGGGCGGCAAAGCTCTTTGCGGAAACGGGTGACATTCCCGATAGCTATTGGCGCGATGCTAATTGGTGGATAACAATCGGCCTGATCGCGACCATACCCTTGTTGATCATTCTCTATCTGATGGTCTTTAAACCCTAGGCGGCACGCTTTTCCCAGAAGAGTTATGGTGCCTCGCATAGAACTTCCGTGGCTCTACCTTTGCAAACATCTTCAATCCGGTTAGGTCTGCTTGCGTTCAGGGAGAGAAACAAATGAAAACAATCGCACGCGGCTTAGTCTTTGTCTTGAGCCTCTTTAATCTCGTCATCGGTCTTGGCTTTTTGCTGCAGCCTGCCAAATTGGCTGCGGCCTTCTACTTGTCGCCGGTCGGCAGCCAAGGCCTCGCCACAATCCGTGCAGACTTTACAGGCTTCTTCATCGGCGCATCCTTGTTTGCGCTTTATGGTGCTTGGAAAATGCGGGCAGATGCATTGTTGGTGCCCATGGTTATGATTGGACTTGCTTTGACCGGGCGTTTTGTCAGCTTGGCGCTCGATGGCATGGCCCCGACAGCCCCAGCCCCGATGGTGATTGAAGTGATTATGCTGACGATTTTGTTCGTCGGCTATCGGGCATTCCAACCCGCCAGCAAGACGGCTTAAGACTGATCCACCCTGTCGGCTTGGACAGGCTGACTGGGGGATAGTTTCTCGTTCATCCTCACCTACCTCGGCACATGCCATTCTTGGCACATTGACCGAGGTGGGACAGATATGAAGCCAGACGAGAAATGCCAGTTGGATTGTGCACGGGCCCGTTTTGCATGTGATGCAGCTGCCTTTGCCTTGGGGATAAAGGCCGACTTGTTGGTACCCGTTCGCGGGACAGCCCAGCATGCCTTTGCGCGCCAAGTCGCCATGTATTTGACCCATGTTGCCTTTGGCATGAGCCTGCACCGGGTTGCGGTAGCCTTTGGGCGCGACCGTTCCACGGTGGCCTATGCGTGCCACTTGATCGAGGATCGACGCGATGATCCAAAAGTCGATGACATGCTGGATCAGCTTGAGGCAGCTTTGCGCGCAGCGCCAGCCCCACGTCCGCTGCTGGTTCGTGAGGCCGCCTAGCCCTGGGAGCCCACCAACGCATCGCGGGCCACGTCGTGTATGCGTTGAGCCATGGCTTTGAGGCCATTAGAACGCTGTGGTGTTAGCGCATCGCCTAAGCCCAAGGCATGAAAGGATGTTTGCGCGTCGAGTGCCAGAATTTCAGCTGGAGGCCGTCCTGAATACATCCGGATCAAAATCGCTAATAGGCCTTGAACAATAGCTGCATCTGATTGGCCCCTAAACTCAACCACGCCAGTCTCTGGCGCTGTAGCAGAAACAAGCCAAACTTGGCTGGCACAGCCACGCACTTTTGCAATCTCGACCCGCTCCGTCTCCGCCAAAGGTGGCAAGGCACGGCCAAGGTCGATCACATAGCGATAACGCTCCTCCCAATCGTCTAGAAAGGAGAATTCTTCGATGAGCTCTTCGAGTCTTGGATCATTCATGGTCAAACTAGCGAACGGTTTTGGCCATACATTTGGCAATTTCCCCTAAAGGATGTTCAGCCAAGCAGAAGGAACGCTCATAGGGCTGTTTTGTGGCTGCATTGCACATTTGCATGTTCAAGCGCGAGGAGTTCACACAGCTTACGAGGCGGGGATCGCGCATCAGGGCCTCGGTGTCTTCTTTACGGTCCACAGGGCCGCCAATAGCGGACAAAGCTGCAAGCGACACCATGCGATCAATCGGCGACCTAGGGCGAATGGGCTCTGACAAGGTCACGCCATCGCGTGTTGTTTGATTAGACAGGCGCACGCTGCGTTGGATCGAAGTGGTGCGGGCTAGAGTATTTTGGGGCGTGACACTGGCTTCGGGCAAAGAAGACAAGGTGATGGCCGTCTCTTTAGTTGGAACCGGGACGACCAAGGTGCGCAGCGCAGCATTACGGGCCTTTGCGTCAGACGTGCTGACTTTGGCCCACGCATATTTCTGCCAATCGTAAGCCGCCTGTTTAAAGGCATCGCCTTCTTCCTGAATCTTGGCGGCATCGGCCAAAATGGCGCGTGCTGCCAATTGGGCGGCTTGCTCCCCGCCACGCAAGCTGCGTGCAAATGCGATTTCGGTGCGCAATTTGGTTACCAAGGCATCTCTGCCCATTTGCGCTTCCAACTTGCGAACTTCAGTCACAAACTCGTCCTGGGTTGCAGCCCAAGCAGCCCCATAGGCAACAACGCCAAGAGCTAGCCGATCTGAGTTTAAGTGGCGCGCGATACGTTCTGTAGACACCGTGAGGGCGCGGCCTGTGGTAATGGATCCAATTGTCAGCGCTTCCACATCGGCTGCATAGGCCGCGTAGAGGGCCGCATGAGCGCCTAGCGTGTTGGCACCTGCGGGAATAGCAAGACCTGCCGGGGGCCCCTTTGCGGTGGGGACAGGCGCTACCTTCGCTATTGATGCTTTCTTAGCAGGTGCTTTGCGGACCGTGCTCTTGGTGGCACTGACTTTTTTCGCACTGGCCTTGGAACGTTGTTGGGCAGAGGCATCCACGCTGATGGCTAGACCTGCACTGACAAACAGTGTCGCAACCGCACATGCGAGCCACTTTTTGCTCATATCAATCTCCTTTAGGCACCCCACTGCCTGCACTTACACCTTATGGCAGTGGGTGTCTGAATAAAACACAACCAAGACCAGCCAAAATACCTAAACTTCACCTCTCACGCGAACTGACGCGACTTTCGTTAGTCCGTCGGTTACAAGTCCATGTGGACACAATGCAACATCAAAATTTGGCTGATTCTCGGAGCCGTGAGAAGGTTTGGTTCGTATCGGACCAACCGCTAACCCCTATGCAATGGGCCAGTGCCAGCAGCGCGACCCTTGCAGCGCTTGCTCTGGCTTATGCCATTTCGCTAGCGGAGCCGCGCCTTATCTTTGGCCTAGCTTGCACGTTTTTTTGCACCTTTGTCGCATTTCTGATCACTTCCTACACAAATCAAGCACGCCAAGCGGTGATCATTCCCATCCTATGGGCCGGAGCTGCCTTGGGCTTGGGTAGCCTCGAGAGCGGTACAACGGACTTTGCTTTTGCCGCGGTTATTTGGCCGCTGCTCGCAGCCGGGGCTGCCGGCGTCACACTTGTAACTGGCATTTCAGCCAGCCTGTGCGTGATGGCAACATTGTTGGTTCTAACGCCGCTCTTGCCCGCAGGCCCCAACTTTCCCTCAAGTTCTTGGGTGCCACTGATCCCAAAGTTCTTGGTGATATGGACGACCTCTGCTTTGGCCTTGGCCATTTGTGCACGGGTCGGGGGGGTTATCCAAAAGGTACGTCAGACCTCACGTGATATGGCCAAACAAGCGTTAGACAGCCGTGATGCTGCTCAAGCCGAAACCCGTGTCGCGCAAGCTGAAACACAAGACCGGGCGAGGTTTATGGCCGAGATGAGCCATGAAATTCGCACGCCGCTCAATGCCATCCTAGGATTTGCTGACACGATGCGTGAAGGCATTTTTGGTCCTCTTCCAAAAGGTTATGAGGATTATCCAGGCCTGATCCATACCAGCGGCAGCCATTTGCTCGACTTAGTCTCAGACTTGCTCGACATCTCAAAAATCGAGGCCGGCAGGTATGAAGTTCATTTGGAAGATATCCGCCTTGACCAGTTTTTGTTTGAGGCGACTGCTTTGTCGAGTGGGGCGGCCCGCTCGGCTGGTGTGCAGATCCGCCATGAAGTTGGGTTACCTGTGACGGTCCGTGGCGATGCGCGCGCGATGCGTCAAATTGCATTTAATTTGCTGTCTAATGCGGTTAAGTTCACGCCAAAGGACGGCACGGTAACGCTTCGCATTCGTCTTGATCAAACAACTAGCCAAGCCATTTTGGAAATCGCGGACGACGGGGCTGGCATCAGTCCGGTGGACCTTGCGCGGATTGGACAGCCTTGGGCGCAGGGTGATAATCAAAGCCAGGCCAACAGTCGGGTGGTGCGCAGCTCTGGTCTTGGCTTGGCGGTCGTGAAGCGATTGACCGAACTGCAAGGTGGACGCTTCTGGCTGGAAAGCACGCTTGGAGCTGGTACTATCGCAAAGGTTGGATTGCCCTTGGCAAATGTTGCGCAACCAGAAGCCTAGAACTCAGCGGCGAAAGTAAAGGCCGCGACCAAGTCACCAACCTCCACCAAAAGGCGGGTCACGGTGCCAGATCGGCTGGTGATCTCAATCTCAAATGTATCGCGTGGATCCGCATTCAGCACTGCCCGCGTTGTAGCGTCTGAAAAGACAAACAAAGTCCCGGCTCTTGGCTTAGACTCAACCCGCGCACGTGTCGCTGCTGGCTGTCGGGAGGCAGCGATATGAAGCGTAGTGCCATTACGCAATGGGGGCACTAGGGCCCGGCTTGGCTGGGGCGGACCAAGTTTAGATAGATCTCGTAGAAACAGCCGGGCACCAGATGCCTCAACATCAGGTGTCTCTATGGCAAAGCTTAATCCATTCCCGCTGGAAATCAGGCCGGCCCGCGTCGCATTGCCTGTGTCTTGCACCGCCCGCCAGATATCTTTGCCACCGCGATCGACGATCCAGCTGCGGGCAAGACCTGGATAGTTCCCTGACAATTGCGTGCGCCAGGTCTTATGCGCCGCGATCACGCGCTGGGCTTCGCTCTGAACAGCCGGATCACGGCAAGGTTTTGCTGCAGCTGCTGTTTTGGCCTGTCCGGCAATCATGTCGAGTCGGTGGGTGTTGGACCCAGAACGCAAGGCAGCGCCGCGCGCTTGTGCCGTAAAGCCGGCTAATGCGCGACGGGGCCCACTCTGTAAAAGTTGGCAGCGCTCATCAATGGCGCGCATTGCCATCCGTTCGGCATAGCTGCGTTCCAGTCCATTCACTTGAGCGTGACTAGCGACAGGCATGAGCACCGCTAGATAAAAAAAGGCTCGATGAAACAAAATCATGCCCCTAAACTACAGCAGCCTCTCTTTCACTTCGATTAAGCAGGGTGCATTAAAAGCTATGAGCAACAGCGAACTTCGCAGTGATATCTGGGTTCAAGCCTTGTTGCGCACAGCGCAAACCCAAGGCGCGGCGGGCTTTGTTGTGCGACGAGGCGATGATACCGCTGGTGCTGTCTTAGTTAAGGTGGCGCAGCTCAATGGCACCGCACGTTTATTGGTTCCAGCTCGCGATGGAACAGGCGAGCGTGTGTATCTTGATTTGACCGGCAAAACGGCCGGACCAGATGAGCCATCTATCGACACGTATCTGTCGAAACGTGCATCCCAAGATCAAGACGTCTGGATTGTGGAGATTGAAGACAAGTTAGGTAGAAGCTTTCTCGTCGAGCGCGTGGAGTGATTATTAACACAAACACGTTATAGTTACTTCCTCGATTGGAGAGGTTTGTATGCTTTTTCTGTTCAATGACCGTGTTCTGACGATAACAGGCAATGCTGACCTTGCA
>JBEIEG010000072.1:0-10081 GCA_040383035.1 Hyphomonadaceae bacterium
ATCATTATCAGAACCCTTGTAAACTATGCCTTGGTTTGAAAATGGATTGCGTCCATTCAAACGCAAAATCATGTCCTGAAATGTATTGGTTGCCCAAGCCAGATTGGGAAGGATTTGGTCTTCCTTGATCGATAGAACCTTAGTGATGTTGCGAAGATTGGCCTGTTGCGTCGCAGTTCGCTGTGCTGCCGGTATCCCGACACCGGTGCATTCGCGCACACGCTCGGCCAACTCGGCACGTGTCATAGAAGCCCCAGCGGGCAAGCCTTGCCAGAGCGGATATTGGGCCTCACTCGGTCTTGGGTGGTTGCGACAATAATATTGATAGACCGCCCGTAAGTCGGACCGCAACCGATAGGCCTTCGTGCCCCCAGCCAAGACCCCACTGGTCAGGACCACGCCATCGAAATTGCGCTTGCCTTCAAGATCCATCGCATAAAGCTCGGCCGCTTTTGCCGCGACATTTCCACCCCAGGATTGCCCATGCAGGATGGTGCGCTTTGGTCTGCCAAAATGTTGCCACGTCAAAGTGCGCAACTGGTCCATGTCCTCGGCGGCAGACCGAACGCCATAGCCACCCCGTCGATAGGTGGTGCCAGCCCACGCATAGCCTTCAGACACCATTACTTGAAAGCGCTCTAGGTCCTCGACTGTCTCCGCCAATTTCGGTGCCCCAAGGCGCGGACCACCATGGGCAAACAAGATCAGGTTTTGGTTCCAATCCTTTGGCATGGCGATGAAGAAGGGCGCACCAGCGCTGGACTTGCCCGTGAAGCATTGGGTTTCGCTCGGTAAAAACGCCGGGCAAGGGGTTGGCGTTGGTTGAGCACTAGCTGTTTCAGCGGCGGCCGGACGAACGTCGAAACATAGTAGCGCCAGCATTAGTAGCAGTCTGAAGACACAGCCTAGATCAGCTTTGAGTCGCTTCATCTCACCCTATCTTTCAGTAGCAAAAGCGGCATTTACAAGGAGAAAAGGCGCGCCGCAGCAAAGCTGGCCATCCCGCCATTATTGTGATCAATGCCCGGCGCATAATCTATACTCCAGCCAAAGGGGAGACCCATTTTAGCTGCGACGGCTCTGCCCGTTGAATAGAAATTGACCCCACGAGCCAATCGATGCGGGCCCTGACTCTTGTGTGGCGGGTCATTATTGAGGCTACGATGGTTTGGATCTGTGTCCATCGTTCCCAAAAGAATTGTGAGGTCTGAAGCGAGCCAAGTTTTGAGTGTCCCTTCGCCGCCCGGAGCACCCTGTAGCCCAAATGGCCAAGCACCGTCTGGGTCTGGCAATGTGTACCAGCCCGCATTGGCAGCAATCACGCGGCGTAAGGAAGGCGGCGAAGCAAACGCTGAAAACCGATGCGCGAATTGGCCCCCCGCCGAGTGGCCGAACAAGTCAAAAGTCTTGGCGGTCAATCCCTCTTGGACCACAAACCAATCAAACAATGGACCAATGGAGGAATAACTCCAAAGTTGTCGCGGCCGGGCCTTGCCATCACGATCTAAAACCCCACCAAGATTATAGTTCAAAGCACCGGGGAACGAGGCTTGGCTAAATTCAGGGCAAATGGCGATGAAGCGATATTTGTCGGCAACACCCTGCCATTCGCTCAAATAGCGATCTGCGTCCCTGCCCACACCATGCATGATAAACAAGACAGGCGCGTCTGCGCTCAGCCCGTCTGGTCGGTGACTCCAAACCGGGATTGGCGGTCCCGCCCAGTCAACAAATGTCCGCTTAATGGGGGGCTTCTGCAGCGTTGGTGTAGCGGGAGCAGTTTGTTCTGCGTGAACGAAGCTGGCTTTTGCTGTGGCAGCAAAAAAGGCACCAGAGGAAAGCGCCAATAGTGTGCGGCGGGATGCTGATGTCATGGCCTTATTGCTCCAATCTGAACGGCACCTTTTCATTGGATATGGGCAAGGCTAATAAGAAATTGCTTGGGAAGCGCCTTTACGCTTCCCAAGCTCGCCTATACCGACCGCTTCTTAAAAGGTCGCCCGGACTTGCAGGAAGATTTCGCGGCCTTTGAGCCAATGGAACTCTGGCGAATAGCCGAGTGAATCATCGACCAGAGGCGGCAACTCATCGGTTAAGTTGTTGATACCCAGCCGAACCCTATATGGGCGACCTTCGCCACCAAGCCTTAATTCACCATAGGCATTGATCCGTGTCGCGCTTTCAACCGTCCAATAATCCAGAACACCATCCCCATTCAGGTCCGGATCGGCTGCGGTATCAAGAAAGTCAGAAATCTGTCGCGCAGACACGCCGAGGGCTACGGGTCCATTGGTCCAAGTCACGGACAGATTTGTGCGCCATTGCGGATTTCCGTCTAGACGAATCCGGTCGGTTTGAAGTTCAGAGAACACGCCGACAAACGATGGATCATTTGCAAGCGCTGCCAATAGGTCGTTTCGGACCACATTGAGGCTATTGAGATAGGTTACATCAAGGTCAAAGTCCAAGGTTCCAAAGTCACCCTTTGGACGCATGGTGAAATTGACACCCAAGTCAAAGCCGTCAGCGTCTTGGCTATCCAAATTGATGTAGGGATCCACGATGAATTGTACCAAGCCAGCAGCTTGACGTTGGTCACTCGGGTTGCGGGCATTCCAAGCCGCATAGGCTGCGCGATCCGCGTCAGTTACCGCGGCTCGTACGACGTTGGGGTTAGATGAGCCCGTGCGGCGTAGCAAGAAGTCTAGCGCAAGCGCTTCTTGATCGCCGAAGGCACCCACGACATCTGTCTGCTTAAAGCTCCAATAGTCCAAGCTTATGCGGAAATCGCGGATCCAAGACTGTCCGAATGCCTTTTTGAGGTCTGCGATTGTGCCGAGGACGACTGTCTCTGTATCTTCATTTTTCAAGCCTGGATTGGCTTGCCGGACTGACGCAACATACGCATCCCCATTCGACTGTGCATCAAGGGTTACAGGTGCGCGCCAGAAGTCATCGACGCCTAGGTTCAAGCGTGAGATATCGCCGCGATTAAGTTGGACCAAATTTGGAACCCGAAATCCTTGGCTCCAAGCACCGCGTACATTCAGCCACGAGATCGGGAACCAGGAAAGCGCCACTTTTGGCTTAATCGCACCGTCCTCGAGATCATCGAAATATTCGCCGCGCGCGGCCAACTGAAGGGTTAGGCTATTGGGGAATAGTCCCTCACCTTCCAGCAATGGGATAAACATTTCGCCGAAGGCGGAATAGACATTTCGCTTGCCTGTGGAGTCATTCGTCGGGCTAACCCCAACGACGTCTGAGCGTCCTGATACATTGGCGTTATTGAAAATGATCGTTCCATCAAGACGAGGATCGCGATCTTCAACATATTTTTCATAGCGCCATTCTGCCCCAAAGGCTGCCCCGATTGGACCTGCCCAGCCTTTGAAGAGTTCATCTGTGCTCACGCGGAAATCGCCGGTTGCAAGGACGGTCTCGCCCACATTGATGCTGGTAATGCGAACTCGGTCCCATTGTGCGGATGTATTGGCATTCGCACCGCCAAATGGGTTGATTGCGTCGGCTGTAGAGCGCGCGAGTTCAGCTTGCAAAAGCGTCTTGGAAATGCGGTTGTTTTCGCTGTCCGTTGTCTTGTTGCTGGAATAGCCGAAGGCCCCTTCCCAGTCCCAATCATTCCAATTCCCTTTTAGACCAGCCAAAGCCCGCCAAGTAGTCGTCTCGGTAGCAATGTTGCGTAGGCCCAGCTCAATCGGTCGCCATTGCTGGATCAGAACATCAAGGCCAGCTGTTGGTACATCTGTTGTGTTTAGTCCTGCGATCCGGTTTGGTGATCCTACCGCACCAAACGGGTTCCAGAAATTGGTTTTAGGCACAATCAGGAATGCCAATCCTGAATCCATCGGTTGGGTTGCACGCGAACCAGCTGTCTCAGCGGTGTAATAGAGGGCTTCAGCAAACCCCTCCATCGTATCTGAGAAGTCATGCTTTACTAAGCCGTACAGGTTGATCCGATCAATTTCGGTCAAGAGTTGGCGGCCCAAGGCCTGCTCAGAATTGAGCACGAGATCCACCCCCTCATTGCGGGCGTTGTTTGGCTGGAGCGCGTTAAAGTCATAGCGCAAGCCGACATCTAATGTGCTATCATCCAAGCCAACACACCCTTGTCCGCCGCGATCACCAAATTGCTGTAAGGTGCCTGCAAATCCGCACGGCTGGATATGGAACACGCCACCCGTATTGGTCAGATTTGTGGTGCCGCGACGCACCCGGCGCGATAGAAACTGCGTGCCATCTGCATTAAATGCACCGGCGACAAATTCGCCAAACGGGGAAGCAGATGACGTATTTCGGAAGTCAGTGTTTGCGGTTGCATAGGGGCTTGAGCCCAAGAATGCGCGCTTATCAACACTTTGAAATTGGCCACCCAATTGTGACGAGTAGAGCGGGTCTCTATGATACCAAGATCCAATTGCGAGCACCCGGGTCTTGTCGCCATTAAAGCCGAATCCGTGCGCGATATCGGCACTGAATTCGCCATGATCTGCCGTTCCTAATTTTGAAGCTCTGAAACTGACACGGGTTTCGTCAAAGTCGGTCGTGAGCAGCGTGTTGACCACACCGGCTGTCGCATCTGATCCATAGAGCGCTGAGGCGCCGTCACGTAGCACTTCGATCCGGTCAATACCGGCGGAGGGGAATGCATTCACGTTGGTCACTTGGCGGGGCGTCGAGCCGATATCTTGATTGACCGCATGGGCTGCAATCCGGCGACCATTGAGCAGGATCAATGTGTTGCCTGTCCCTAACCCGCGCAAATTCACGGTTGCAATATCTCCGCGCGCATCATTTGGACCATCCGCCGCCCCGTTGATCTCGAAAGATCCGGCCTGGGCTAGGTTCTCCATAAGCTCACCCGTGGACGCCTGACCTAAAGCCTCAATCTGGTCACGGCTGATTGTCGTGACCGCTACCGCACCACTATCGGAAGCCGCCTTAATGCGCGTGCCGGTAACAATGATTGTTTCGGCAGCTTTTTCAGGCGCAGCCTGAGGCGCTTGACCTTGTGGGGTTTGTGCAAACGCCGGACCAAATAATGCCGTGAATAAGGCCGTGGTTCCTAAAAGGCCTGGAAGTTTTCTCATTTTAGCTCTCCCCCTGTTTTGTCATTTTTCAGTTTAGTCGACATCAATTGTCGCCGGATTTATGCTGTTTGCTGTAGCGGTGCTTTGCAAGCTCGGCTGTGAATTACTTGTTGAAGATAGCGCTTGCTTCAGCTGAGCATCATCCAAAGCGCCTTCCCAACGCGATACCACAATGGTTGCAACCGCGTTGCCCATCAGGTTCGTCAAAGCGCGGCACTCACTCATAAAGCGGTCAATGCCAAGGATCAGCGCCATGCCAGCGACTGGGACCGACGGTACAACCGACAAGGTCGCTGCCAAAATCACAAAACCGGCACCCGTAACGCCCGCTGCCCCCTTCGAGCTGATGGCCGCCACGCCAATCAGAAGAAGTTGGTCATGCAGCGAAAGGTCGATACCAACAGCTTGGGCAATGAAGGTCGCTGCCAAGGTCATATAGATATTCGTGCCATCCAGATTGAAGGAATAGCCCGTTGGCAAAACGATGCCGACAACTTCTTTCCGGCACCCTGCCCGCTCTAGCTTTTCCATCAAGGTCGGCAACGCGGCCTCAGAAGAAGATGTACCAAGCACAAGCAAAAGCTCGTCCTTGATATAGCGGACGAGTTGGAAAATGGAGAAGCCAGCCAATTTGGCAATCAGGCCGAGCACCACGATCACGAACAACAGCGAGGTGACGTAGAAGGTGATAATGAGCGAGCCAAGGCTGATCAGGCTTGCCACGCCAAACTTGCCAATTGTGAAGGCCATTGCACCAAAGGCACCAATGGGTGCCAGTTTCATCAACATATGAACCAGTTTGAAAACGACTTGGTTCGCAGCCTCTAACACAGTCAAGAGCGGCCGGGCGGGCTCGCCTACAGCGGCAATGGCGATCCCTGTTAGCACCGCGATCAAGAGCACTTGCAAGATTTCGCCTTCGGCCAACGCACTAATCGGCGTCGTTGGAATGATGTTCATGACAAAGCCTAAGAGGCTCTGCTCGTGCGCACGTTGGGTATAATTTTCAACGAGCTTCCCATCGAGTGTCGCGGGGTCGATATTCATGCCCGCGCCTGGTTGGACCAAATTGCCAACAATCAGACCAATGATGAGTGCAAAGGTAGAGACGGCCAAGAAATAGGCCAAAGCTTTACCAAATACACTGCCGATCTTGTTGACTTGCGACATGCCGCCTAGGCCCGTCACAACTGTCAGGAAAATGACGGGGGCAATGATCATCTTCACCAGATTGATGAAGGCATCACCTAGGGGCTTTAAGCTTGCGCCGAAGCTTGGGAAAACCGCGCCAATGGCAATGCCAAGGACAACAGCAATCACCACTTGGGTATAGAGCTGCTGATACCAAGCCACTGGCTTCGACGTGGAGGCACTAGACCCGCTCGCAATTGGTTGGCTGATGGCCAAGGCATTTCCCCATAGGTTTATCGAGTGACTTGTCGTCATCGTTATTGAGAGAAATTTAGCCACATTTTTAAGGGACGTAAAATTCAATCCATAGAAAATTAAATGCATTTAAATCATTAGTTTAGTTAGTAAACGCCAATGATATGTGCGATTTTACGCACGATCGCGTTGCTAATTGTGCGATTTTCCGCCACCACGGATGAAACGCTGGTGCGGGCTTGGGGACCGCGCGAATGGAAAAACCGACTTCGAAGCTGGTTGTCGCTGCAACCCTTTTGGCAGGTCTCCTGCTGATTGCCGCCAGCTTTGTGTTCTCAGATAATGTTGCCCGCAATCGTGCTGTAGCGGAGGCAGGCAAGCGCGGAGACGTTTCCGCTGAGCTCCTGGCTTCGGCCTTAGAGCGGGAACACGAGCGTTTTCGCTTGGCAACGCTGGTGCTCGCCCAAGATGCCGATGCACGCGCGGTCCTCGCGGGCGATGATGGTGAAAGGCTTGGCGCCTTCAACAAGAAACTCGAAGCGCTCAGTCGCGACATGGGGGCTGCAGCCATCTATCTTCTTGACCTTAAGGGACTCACGCTGGCTTCGAGCAATTATACCAGACCTGAGACTTTCGTTGGACAGAATTACGGCTTTAGACCCTATTTCCGGGAAGCACTCCGGACCGGGCATTTCGAACAATTCGCCTTAGGAACGGTTTCCCGACGTCCGGGCCTTTATATTGCGCGCCAATTGCAAGCAGGTGGGAAGCCTATCGGCGTCATTGTCTCAAAAGTGGAATTTGACAATCTAGAAGCCGAATGGCGCAAAGCAGGGGTGACGGTGTTTGCGACCAATGCCAACGGCGTCATTCTGATTACCAGCAACCGCGATTGGCGGTTCAAAACGGTCCAACCGTTGAGCAAAGCAACCCAGAATAAAATGTTGCGTGATCTCGACTATGGGGTAAATCCGCTCGAGGTGCTGCCCATTTATCAACAAGGTCAAGTTGGCACCTTCAAAGATGCAGACATCGCGTCAAAAAAATATGCTGAGGCTGTCAAACAGCTCACCAATGACTGGCAATTGCATGTGCTGACGGAGACTCAAGAGAGCATTCGAGTCGCAGTGGCATCTAGTCGGATCAGTGTGCTTGCTAGCTTGCTCGCCTTGTTCGCGCTGGGTCTTGCGATGATGTATTTACGTCGTAGTGCCGCCTTTAGGGCGGAGCGCAATCTCGCGATCCAACAACGCGACATGAGCGAGCGATTGGTTCAGCTCAACAAACTTGCAGCTCTAGGTCAAATTGCTGCAGGTGTTGGCCACGAGATTAACCAGCCACTGGCTGCCATCTCTGCCTATACCAGTAATGCCGTCACCTTTTTAGATCGTGGCCAGACCGATGAGGTCCGCGACAATCTGAACCGGGTGATCGGCTTAGCCTCCCGCATTGGCGCCATCACAGCTGAACTCTTAGGGTTTGCCCGCAAAGCGACAGGGACCATCACGGCTGTTAGCCTCAATAAAGTGATCGAAGGTGCCCTGCTCTTACTGCGCGATCGGATCGCAACTTTGAATGCTGTCGTGCATCAACCGAAGGATGATGCCCTCGTCCAAGCTGAGGCGGTGCGTCTGGAACAAGTTTTGGTCAATCTGATGGCCAATGCCTTAGACGCAGGACAAAATGGCGTCGAAATCACCCTTTCGATTGAGCTGAAAGATGGGTTTGTTGAGTTGAAGGTAGCCGACAACGGCCCAGGCCTTTCGATGGAGATGCGCGAAACCTTGTTTCAGCCCTTCTCAACAACCAAGCGCGATGGGCTCGGCCTTGGCCTGGTGATCTCGCGGGACATTATGGCAGACTTTGGCGGCGAACTCGTTGCTGCCACCCCAGAAACAGGCGCAGCCTTTGTCATGCGCTTAAGGCTTGCCGCATGACATCTACAAGAACAGATTCCATTCTTCTGATCGATGACGAAACCGACGTGTTGAGCGCGCATGGGCAAAGCTTAGAACTGGCCGGGTTCAAAGTGCACGCGTTCAGCTCGGCCGAGGCAGGGTTGGCCGCTTTCTCAGACAGCTTTGATGGCATAGTCGTCTGCGACTTACGCATGCCCGGCATGGATGGGCTTGAGCTCTTTCGTCGCGTCAAGGAAATTGATCCCGACGTGCCGGTCATCTTGGTCTCCGGCCATGCCGACATTGCCACAGCAGTCAACGCCGTCCGCCAAGGTGCTTATGATTTTCTGTCTAAGCCGTTTTTACCGGAACAATTGGTGTTGACCGCCCAACGGGCATTGGAACGCAGAGCATTGACGTTGGAGGTCAGGCAGCTGCGCGACTCGCGTTCTGATGCCGTTGAGGGCGGCCCCCTATATGGAAATTCGAGTGCCATTACCGCTCTGCGTCGAACCATCGCCCAAGTTGCTGAGATTGATGTCGACGTGTTGATTGAAGGCGAAACCGGCACGGGCAAAAGCCTTGTCGCGGCCATGCTGCATGCACAAAGCAATCGTAGCCGAAGACAGATGGTCACCATCGATTGCGGTGCGATCCCCGACGCATTGCTTGATGAGGAGTTGTTTGGCGTTGCCCAAGGTGCCTATCCGGCAGCTTATAAGACACGCATTGGGCGCCTTGAACTGGCGAATAAGAGTACACTCTTCTTGGACGCCATTGATGCCGCACCGATGAAGGTGCAGCAGAAGCTGCACCGCGCTTTGGAAGTGCGGGAAGTAACACCCCTCGGGGCCAATCAATCCAGACCGTTTGATGCTCGCATTGTGGCCGCCAGCTCCACCCAGCTAACCGAGCGTGTGCAGGAAGGCAGCTTCTTCCCAACCCTGCTTTTCCGCCTCAATAGTCTAACGCTAAAGATACCGCCTTTGCGCCAGAGGCGGGAGGATATCCCCCTCCTCTATGGCTTGTTCCTCGATCAAGCTGCCAAGCGCTTTAGGCGCAAACCTTCAGCCCTTACGCCAGAGGTTTACCGCTATTTGAGAAGTTACGACTGGCCCGGAAATGTGCGGGAGCTGCAGAACTTTGCCGAGCAGAATGTCTTGGGTCTATGGGATGGAAAATTGGCCTCGCCGCGCGCCGAGCCAGTCCCAGCCTCTGATAGCTTAAAGGCGCGGGTAGCCGAGTTTGAAAAGGCCTTCATCGAGCAGACATTGCAGGAGGTTGGAGGCGACATTCAAACGGCGATTGCCTCCTTAGGCCTCCCCCGCAAGACTTTTTACGATAAAGTAAAGCGGCTGAATATCGCCCTGAATGACTTCAGGTCGCGCCCATAGCCCCGCGTGGAAAACCACCGGGGGTGCACCTTAGTGAGGGGCCGGGGCGCGTGGTGCGCGCCAAATGAGTTGGGCCAGATTAACGGACTGGCCCGGAATACGACGCAAACCATGCGCCCCGGCTGAAATAAGTCTGTGTGCCCAATCGAGGATCATGAGCCCTCCTCGGTGGTGACATTTCCCCCGCCTGTACATGAAGACCTTTAAAGAGTGGGTTTAGAACGCACTCAAGGAGATCCCGCGAGGTTGGACCAAGCCTATTGAAAGACCTGACCTCCGGCTTCACACGGCAGTC
>JBEIEG010000073.1:0-9945 GCA_040383035.1 Hyphomonadaceae bacterium
AATGTAGACGGACAAAGGGTTCAAGCCACTGGCTATATGACTGATGTGTTGACCGATTACGCCGTCTCTTTCATCGAAAAATCACCAGAAGATAAGCCATTCCTTGCATTTATCTCGCAGAAGGCCTCTCATCCGGAGGTTCATCCAAATCAAGTGCGTACCTTCCCTGCGGGGCCCGGTGACGAAAAACTCTACGAGGGCGCAGTCCTGCCAAGACCACCTAGTTGGCGAGCTCCGATGACGGGCAAACCCGCTCTCATGCGGCCCGTTGACTTCAACGACCCCCGCAGTCCAGCGGGCGGGCTTCCAGATTCTATTGTCAAAGATCGATTGCGTATGCTCAGTGCCGTTGATCGAAGCATCGGAAAGCTACTTGAAACCCTCGAGGCAAAAGGCGTTTTAGATCAAACTATTTTCATAGTGTCGAGTGATCAGGGCTTTTTCTATGGCGAGTTTGGTCTGGCTCAAGAGCGCCGGCTAGCTTATGAGCCCAGCATACGAATTCCGTTCATTGTGCGCTATCCAGAACTAGCGCGTCCGGGTTCGAGGCCTAATGCCCTGTTGAGCAATGTCGATGTAGCACCAACTTTACTAGAGCTCACAGGGGTTCCCGCGCCGACAAACTTAGACGGGCGGTCTATGGTCAAAGCTTTCAAGTCTCCATCCTCAAAAATCCGCAATGAATTCTTGATTGAGTATTACACGGATAAGGAATTTCCGCGTCTTCAGAACATGGGCTACCAAGCCATTCGAACAGACCGGTATAAGTTTATTCGCTATAGCTCTCTTTCTGGAATGGATGAGCTTTACGACTTGAAACGCGATCCACATGAACTGAATAATCTCTTGCCGCAAAAGGCACCTGCGAAACTCCAAGATGACTTACGTCGCCGCCTTGACAGACTTGTCAAAGGCTCAAACACCCGGAGTAATGCACATTGAGTGGGAACTAGCTCCGGAGGGAAGTTTTTAGCTTATGTGCTTATTGCCTGTGAGAGGTGCCACTGAATTCGGTCTATTAAGCGCTAGAGTTTACCTTTTGGACAGACGACCGCTTTCGCCGTCCGCGCCTACAAAGCCGATATTCTCCTATCGGCCAAAAGTCGTCAATTTTAGCTCGGATAAATCGGTTTTAACTGTATTGAAATGGGCTTGTAGTTTCCTCGTGCTGGCCAACAAAAGAAAACTACCAAACTGCCTGCTGGCATCATGGCTTGCCTTTGCAAGTTGCAACAAACCGCCTATCGCCATTGTTTGTCACATATGGAATGCGCGCCATATGTTGGACTGGCAGAGTTATCCACAGATCTCTTCATGGCTACACTTGGCAGAACTTGGTAGCAAATTGGTAGCAAAGAAAAATTGGGTAACTTTATAAACCTATTTTAAAGTCTGGCTTATCTTTTAAATATTTGATTTATAAGGAAAAACTGGTGCCACAGGGGAGGATTGAACTCCCGACCTCATCATTACCAATGATGCGCTCTACCACTGAGCTACTGCGGCATTGGACGCGGAAAAACCTACGTCTGTCGTTGAAGGCGCGCTGATACCCCGCTTACCCCTTTCTGAAAAGGGGTCTGACGCATATCATCTTCACATGAACGAATCGCCACCCCCAAAAATCGCAGTTAATGCGCTGACTAAGTCACCAGTTGCAAAGAAACCCTCCAAAGAAGAGCGGTTGAAGGCCGCTCTGCGTGATAATCTGAAGCGGCGCAAAGAGGCGGCTCGCAAGACTGATCCGGCCTAACGCTCACAGAGACCCCATGCGCAAGCTAGCAACATCAATGCTTTGGCTCAACGCGACTTGGCCTTGCTCACCGCGAATATCGACCTTTAGCTTTGGCCCGCCCATTTTGTTCCACGAGACCTCGAGGAGGCCAAAGTTGCGGGCACGATAGGCTTCCCCAACCCGTAAGGCATTCGGCGGCAGGACGGGCCAGACTTCGGTGAGACCTGAAGACGTGAAATCCCACACGGGATAGGGGACATTAGCGTCTAGACGCGAGATTTCACCATAATGGGTGTCTCCCGACAAACAGATAAGGCCATTCGCTTTGGTCTTGCGGATCGTCTCAATCAGGCGCTGGTGGTCTTGCGCGTAATTGATCCAAGCCTCCCAGCCTGGAAAATCCGCAATAACTTGGAGTGAGCTGGCTAGGATGCGGATGTCGGCCGGCAGGCGCAATTGGGCCTCCAGCCAGCGCCATTGCTCTTCACCCAGCATAGAAGCCTTAAGTTCTGGATTGCGGGCATAGGGGCCGGGCACGGGCTTGCCAGCCGCCGCCAGCTCTTTTTCCCAAACGGCATAGCTTTTGCCACCAAGATCAAGGGGCAAGATCTCAGACCGATTAAAGCGTAGATCTGGCAAGATGATCTGAATGCGCTTATCCGCGGGTCCAAACAGATAGGCACTATAAATGCCATCCCGGCTGCGCCGTGGGCTGGCAGCGGCCTCGCCCCAGAAGTCGCAGAAGATTTTGCGGGCCTCTTCTTTTATTGGATATTCGCTGCCCGCATCGTTTTCACCATAATCATGATCGTCCCAAACGGCCAGAATAGGGGTGGTTGCGCGAAGCTTTTGAAAGCCGGGCTTTGCAGCCAATAGGGCATATTTGGCGCGCATCTCATTGGGGTCGCGGGTATCGAGATAGACATTGTCGCCGAGGAAGATGAAGAGGTCCGGCTTGGCTGCCAAAACGGCTTCCCAGATCGGTTGATCCTTGGATTCCTTCGCGCAAGAGCCAAACGCGATCCGGGTTAGAGCTTTACCTGCGATTGCTTGCGCGCCGCTGGGCAATACGTCTGGCGCTGCGGCTGCAAGGCTGGGCGCTGCGGCTAAGCCTGCAGCAAGGGTTAGGGCATCACGTCTGCTGGTTGTCACAATAAAGCTCCTGAGAAAAAAGGGCCCAAAGCCTGTGCTTTGAGCCCCTTGAGTACCCGGGGGGGATTGGTGATTAGAATGCTTTCTTCAAGGTGAAGACCACTTGTTGAGGCGCACCGGCCAACAGCGTTTGGTTGTCACCCGTGTTGCCAAAGCCGTTCGAGCCGATGGTCGAGACATATTGCTCGTCGCTCGCATTGGTGACGTTCAGCTGTGCTTCAAGACCTTCCAGCAAGTCATTGCCACTGAAACGATAGCCCAATGTGATTTCGGCCAAGGTGTAAGCATCAACTTTGCCATTCACATCGTCATTCAGATAGGTGAAGTAGCGTTCGCCGGTGTAAGACGCGCCCAATTTTGCGAACAAGCTGCCATTGTCATAGGAGAGCTCACCCTTGAACAACACTTCTGGCGTGTTGACCACTTGCTTGCCCTTTGTGGCCGTAACCACAACACCCGCACGATTGACAACATTGTCGGCATATTCGGACTTGTTATAGGTCAAAGAGCCAAACAGGTTAAACTCATCCGTCAGCTTATAAATGCCGACAAGCTCAGTCCCGTAAGAATTGACCGCGCCAACGTTCGACAAAATTGGCGCATTGCCCACGATACCAGCGCCCTGCGAGATACCCAGCAAACGGTTTTCGAAGCGGACAACATAGCCCGCGACAGATGCTTCAAAGCGATCGCCGCGAACGCGCCAGCCCAATTCGCCAGTGGTTGACTTTTCTGGGTCCAGAGTGCGGGAAACTTCATTCACATTGGCTTGGTTGCGAGAAGCAAATGGGCCAGCAGTTGCCGCCGACACATAAGCCGCCACATTGCGCGAGAAGGTGCCGAACACATTGCTGGTTGGGCTCAACTCATATTTGAAGCCTACTTGTGGCAAGAAGGCTTCGCTGGTGCGCAGTTTGCCGCTGATGCCGTTGGCTGCGGTTGGCGCACCATTGTTGATGGTGGTGGTTGTCACTTCATTGGTCACACGAACCGACTTGAAGCCAAGATTGACGGTCAAGGCGTCGCTCACGCTCCAATTGTCCTGCACCCAGAATTGTAGGGTCGAGGTGTCAAAGCGGTAAGCCCATTGGGTGAAGAAAGGGTTCGCCATGAAGTTCAAAGACGAACGATTGTTGGCCGCACGTGCCAGACCATAGAAGCGACGGGCTTGGTCGAATTGGTTGTTCTCGACCCACAAGCCAGCTGAGACCTGGTGGGCACCTGCGTCAATGCTCAGCGAGCCGAATGCGCCTGTACGAGCAATCTCATATTCGGTCGTACGAACAGAGATCGGCGAGGGGGCTGTGATCGGGCTGCCGCTTTGGTCAGGCGCGCCAACTGGGGTGGCGACATAAGGGGTAAACCAAGTGCCTTGGCCTTCATTGTTGTGGTTATAGACAGTGGCAGTCAGCGCAACTTTGTCATTCACTGGCAAGTCTAATGTCACATAAGCCAATTTGTCTTTGCGCAAGCCAGACGCATCAAAATAGGCGTCGTCAACAGATGTGATTGGGCTTGGGTAAACGCGACCGGCTGCTGCGTTGGAAACAGCTGCACCGGTATCGCCGCGGTTGTTGGCAATGTCGGCCAATAGGTTGGCCAAGGCGTAGTTGCCAGAGATATTGTCCCACTTATAGCCCAGACGACGGATCATCTCGAGGCTCAAATCCTGATAGTCGTTTTCGGCCCGGTCGGACCAATTGTAAACAGCAGTCACGGTCGCAGCGCCAACGGGCTGGACGTATTTGACATTGACTTGGTCGTGGTTCTGTTCGCCCACGCCCTTCCATTTGTCCTGCTTTGTGCTGGCGACGGACACATAGCCTTTGCCTCCGCCCAAAGCGTCAAGGGTGCCGGTTTCAACGCGGGCAAAGATGCGCTGCAGGGAGTCGCTGCCAGTTGAGAGGTTCAATTGACCCCCAAAATCATCGCTTGGTTTGCGCGAGATGAATTGCAGCGTGCCGCCCAAATTGGATGAAGAAGCAGTGCCCAGTGCGCCTGCACCTTGGCTCAATTCAACGCGAGCAAGGTTTTCTGAGATGGTGGCGCGCGAAATGTGCAAACCATTATGGTTGCCATAGCTCATGTCGCCCAAAGGAACGCCATCCAGCGTAAAGCCCATTTGGTTTTGGTTGAAGCCACGCACGGAGATACGGGTTGACCACTCATAATTTCCTAGCGCATCGGCGGACTGGAAGTTCACACCAGGCAGACGCTCAATTGCTTTCAGTGGGCTTACGCCTGCGGCTGAAAGGGCGATCGCAGAAGCAGTCACTGCTTGGGTTTGGCGTGAGCTTGCTGCCCCATAAACAACGATGGTTTCAACTTCTTGGTCGGCCGCTGGCTCGCTGGTTGCTGGTGCTGTTTGTGCGAAAGCCACTGGTGCGGCGCACAGGACGGCCAAGCTAACCGATGCGAACATCATAGATTTGAGTTTCATGTTTTTCCCCTTAGGAATCGGACAAGCCGATCATTGGGTGAGGGCTTAGGAGCGCAACGTGACGAATGCGCAACGCATTGGTTACAGCTTCAAAAATCTTCGGTAACAGCCCTGTCACAAAGAGTGGGGGTTGTTGATCCATCGGTTACCGGCAGTATAGCCTGCTTTGTGTGGTGTTGGGTTTATGGGATACACCCCATCGCCTTGAAAAAAGCCGTGAGCTTGTCATAAGCGGATGTCACACTTTCACGTGTCAGAAAAGAAGCATTATGGACCGTATCGCCCTTGTCGGCGGGACACAGCTGAAAGGCTCTATCCCCATCTCCGGCGCTAAGAACTCTGCCCTGAAATTGCAGGCCGCCAGCCTTTTGACCCGTGAGCCGCTGGTTTTGAACAACATGCCAGAGCTGGCCGATACGCGCTTCATGATCGAGCTGTTAGAGCAATTGGGCGTGACCTGCTTTTGGCCGAAGGGCAGCGGTCGGTTGTCCATGCATGCCGAAGATCTGACCAGCACCATCGCACCTTATGATTTGGTGCGGAAAATGCGCGCGACCTTTAATGTGTTGGGTCCACTCTTGGCACGGGTCGGCCATGCGACTGTGTCTTTGCCGGGTGGCTGCGCCATCGGCGCTCGACCGGTCGACCTCCATCTTAAAGCGTTTGAGGCCATGGGGGCCGATATCGTGATTGAAGGTGGCTATGTGAAAGCCGCTGCCTTGCGCGGTCTCAAAGGTGCCAAGATTGTATTTCCCTTCGTGTCTGTTGGGGCGACCGAACATGCGATGCTGGCCGCCACCTTGGCCAAGGGCGAGACCGTCCTTGAGAATGCCGCGCGTGAGCCTGAAATTGGCGATATCGCCCATTGCTTGGTCGCCATGGGTGCCAAGATCGAAGGGATCGGCACCTCCACCTTGCGCATCCAAGGTGTGGATGAACTGAAGGGCACGACGTGGAGTGTGATCCCAGACCGGATTGAAGCAGGCTCTTATGCCTGTTGTGTTGCGGCCGCTGGTGGCGAAGTAACCTTGACCCATGTGGTACCTGAGACGATTTCGTCTCTGATCGACGTGCTGCAGCGCGCTGGTATTCAAGTCGATGTTGGGCCGGATTGGGTGAAGATCACGCGCGATCCATCGACCCCCATCAAACCCGTTGATATTGATACCCAGCCATATCCGGGCTTCCCAACCGATACCCAAGCCCAAGTCATGGCCTTGATGACACGGGCTAATGGTGCCTCGATCTTCCGTGAGAACATTTTTGAAAATCGCTACATGCATGCGCCGGAATTGCGCCGCTTGGGAGCAGATATCTCGGTACGCGGGTCTGAAGCGGTTGTCCGCGGGGTTGAGACCTTGCGCGGTGCGCCTGTCATGGCAACCGATCTGCGTGCCTCGGTTTCCTTGATCATTGCAGGCCTCATGGCTGAAGGCGAAACTGTCATCTCGCGCGTTTATCATTTGGACCGTGGCTTTGAGCGGTTAGAGGCAAAATTGTCAGGCTGTGGTGCAGACATTCGTCGTCTGTCCGGTTCGGAGGAATAAGTGGCTCATTCGTCGCTGCGGTTGCTTGCTGAAGATGAGGCTGATTTGTCGATCATCTCAGCTGCCGTTCAAGATGCGATCTTTAAAGTCTCCGACGCCGTTTGGTCGCCCACCAAGCGCCGCTTTACTTTGCGCCTCCAGCGGTTTGTCTGGGAAGCCGGGGTCGAGAAGGGTGCGGGCCAACGTGTTTGGGCTGCAGTGTCCTTTGATAGCGTCTTGAGCGTCCAGTCGAAAAAGGTTGCGCAATCGCGTCGCGATGCATTTGCAAGCCTATTAGCCATCACCTTCGAGCCTGAGGAAGCCCCGGGTGGTAAGTTGCGCTTGGGTCTGGCGGATGGCGGCGAAATCTTGCTGCAAGTCGAATGTATCGATGCGACTTTGGCGGACTTAAGCGAACCGCGCGAAGCGGTGGCAAGGCCTAAGCACGACATCTGAACTGAGGCTTTCAGTCGGGGTCTGCACGCTTACCCTCCCCAAAGGACCAAGGGCACGCTAAATACCGACCATGACCCGTCTCCTTTCAGCCAGCGCACCAGATTTCCAATCCCAGTACCAAGCCCTCCTGCAAACCCGTGGCGATGCGGTGGACGGCGTGGAAGGCCGCGTGGCTGCGATCTTGGCAGATGTGAAGGCGCGGGGCTTTACCGCTCTGGCAGAACTTAGCCAAAAGTTTGATGATTTTGCTTTGACCCCAGAGACCGTCCGCGTGACTGCCACTCAAGTCGATGCAGCCATTAAAGCTTGCGATTCGGCAGTGGTGAAGGCGCTTGAGCTCGCCGCCCAGCGCATCACTGATTACCATGTGCGCTCTAAGCCTGAAGATGCGCGCTGGACTGACCTGCAGGGGGTTACATTGGGCTGGCGCTGGACGCCAGTGGACGCGGCTGGCCTTTATGCGCCTGGTGGTCTTGCTGCTTACCCCTCTTCTGTCCTGATGAATGCGCTGCCTGCCAAGGCTGCTGGCGTGCCGCGTCTTGTTATGATGACGCCCCCGACACGCCTTGCCGAGAACCCAGCTATTCTAGCAGCTGCCAAGATAGCGGGGATAGATGAGATTTATGGCGTGGGCGGCGCGCAAGCGATTGCCGCCATGGCCTATGGCGCAGACCCGATTGCTAAGGTGGATGTGATTGCTGGGCCGGGCAATGCGTGGGTCTCCACGGCCAAGAAATTGGTCTTTGGCACCGTTGGGATAGATTCCGTCGCGGGCCCTTCTGAAGTCTTCATCATTGCCGATGGTGCCAATGATCCAGACATTATTGCCGCGGACCTTTTGGCACAGGCCGAGCATGACGCGGTGGCGCAATCCATTCTGTTTACCGATGACGCGGCTTTTGGTCAGCGCGTGCTGGATGCGGTTGCGGGTATGATTGCGCGCGGTGAGGCAGGGCCGGAAGCTGCAGTGTCTTGGCCGACCTATGGCGCAGTCATCGTGGTAGAGCGCCTGGAAGATGCGGTGGCTTTAAGTGATCAGGGCGCGCCGGAGCATTTGCAAATTGCAACTGATGATCCCGATGCGCTGGCCAATCTGGTGCGCCATGCCGGTGCGATCTTCTTAGGTCGCCATGCCCCAGAGGCCTTGGGCGATTATTTAGCCGGGCCTAACCATGTGCTCCCAACCGGTGGCCGAGCCCGTTGGGCGTCGGGCCTATCCACCCACATGTTCATGAAGCGCACCACCTTGATGGGCACTGGCCTTGAAGGGCTTGCCGCGATTGGCCCGGCAGGGGTTAGCCTTGCGACCGCCGAAGGCCTGCCCGCCCATGCTGCCAGCATCGCCCTTCGGCTAAAGGCAGCAAATCAGGCTTGAGGGCTTGAACCCTTGGGCTGCCTCTTGCAAGGATAGGCCATGTCCAACAACCGCCGTATCGCCGATGTCCGCCTTGACGAGGAATCGCTGGCTGCCCAAACCGCTGATGGGGAGCATGAGCGCCGCGTCGCTATCTTTGACCTGCTTGAAGCCAACCACTTTGATGTGATTGACGGCCCTGATGGGCCCTATGCACTGACCTTGTCGGTGGTAGATCAGAAGCTGGTGTTTGATGTCAAACTGCTCGACGGCGGTGATGTGCGGATTTTTGTGCTGTCGCTCTCGCCCTTTAAGCGGGTGGTCCGCGACTATTTCATGATCTGCGAGAGCTACCATCAGGCAATCCGTCAAGCGACTCCCACCCAGATTGAAGCGATCGATATGGGCCGACGCGGCCTGCATAATGAAGGCTCCCGCCTGCTGGAAACGCGGCTAGAAGGTAAAGTCGCGCTTGATTTTGACACCGCACGGCGGCTGTTTACGCTGATCTGCGCCTTGCATGTTAGGCTCTGACACCATTGGATCTGGTGCGCCCGCCTCAATCTGTTTTGTTTTGCTGCACCATGAATGCCATTCGCTCCCCCATGGCAGAAGGCTTAATGAAGCGCAGGTTTGGCACCCGCGTGTTTGTTGATTCCTGTGGCCTCCGCAAAGCCGATCAGGTCGACCCCATGGCGGTGATGGTCATGGACGAGTTGGGCGTCGATATCATCAAGCATCGGCCCAAGACCTTTGCTGATCTGGAAGATGATAGCTTCGACCTCATCATCTCACTCGCCCCCCAAGCCCACCACCGCGCCTTGGAATATACCCGGCATTTAGCGGTCGAAGTCGAATATTGGCCGACCATGGACCCCTCGGCCGTGGAAGGCAGCCGCGATAGCCGCATGGACACCTACCGCGATGTCCGCGACGCCTTGGATCGGCAAATTGCTAAACGCTTTGCGATGCTGAAGCTTTAAGGGGGCATTGCAGGCTAACTTGCAACACCCATAGCCCCGCGCGGAAAACCACCGGGGGTGCACCTTATTGCCCGAAGGCAGAGGGGCCGGGGCGCGTGGTGTGCGCCAAATGAGGTGGGCCAGATTAACGGACTGGCCCGGAATACGACGCAAACCATGCGCCCCGGCTGAAATAAGTCTGTGTGCCCAAGGGAGGATCATGAGCCCTCCTCGGTGGTGACATTACCCCCGCCTAGTACGTAAAGGCCTAAACACACTTGAGGCTACCCGCGAGGTTGGACCAAGCCTATTGAAAGACC
>JBEIEG010000074.1:0-9943 GCA_040383035.1 Hyphomonadaceae bacterium
AAAACATGGTGGTTACCGGAGGGATCAAAAATCTTCTCAACACCGATCCTCCGTTCACATTGGGGTATGATTCTGACCTAGGCAGCGGAAGTTCTTGGGAGCCACGCTTGGCTGATCCACGTGGACGGGCCTTCACCCTGAACTTGGAATACGAGTTCTAAATCCAAGTCAGATCATCGTATAAACGAAAACGGGGCCATGAGGCCCCGTTTTTTGTTGGTCGACTAGCTACCCAAAGAGTCAATTCCGTATTAGCGGCTGCCGACAGAGCTACCGATTGGGTTGAACCGTGTGCTCATATTGTTGCCAAGACGGGTCAACGAGGAGATCAGCACAACGGCGATCAAGGCTGCGGTCAAAATCATCAAAATTGCGGATCCAAGCGATGGCTCCGCCAAAGGTGGGCAGAAAGAGGCCTAGGCACGCACCAAGTCTGACGCTGCGTGAAGAGCCGCCTCATCCAAGCCAAGCGCCGAAAGGGCTGCGGTCAGAATGCCCAAGCTATCGAGACCGGCCTCTGCAATCATGGCGTTCGGGCTGGCCTGATCTTGGAACCTGTCAGGCAGCGTCAATGTGCGAATGCGCAAGCCTTTGTCCAAAGCCCCTTCTTTCGCCAAGAAGTGAAGCACGAACGCGCCGAAGCCACCCACCGCACCTTCTTCGATCGTCAACAGAACTTCATGTTCCCGCGCGAGACGACGAACTAGATCTTCATCAATTGGCTTCGCAAAGCGTGCATCTGCGACGGTGGTCGACAGGCCCATCGCGTTGAGGCGATCAGCTGCGCGCAACGTGTCACCTAGCCGTGCCCCGAAGGACAGGAGCGCAATCTTTGTGCCTTCACGCAGGATGCGACCTTTGCCAATTTCTAAAGGTGCAGGGTCTGCCGGCAGAGCCAGACCCAACGCCTCGCCCCGCGGATAACGCACGCCACTTGGGCCTTCGTCATAGGCAGCGCACGTTGCAACCATGCGAGCCAGTTCGACTTCATCCGCCGCCCCCATCAGCACAAAGCCGGGAAGCGCACCCAGAAAGCCAATGTCAAACGAACCAGCATGGGTTGCCCCATCTGCGCCCACTAGGCCAGCGCGGTCGATAGCAAAGCGAACTGGCAGTTTCTGAATTGCCACGTCATGAACGACTTGATCATAACCGCGTTGCAGGAATGTAGAATAGATTGCGGCAAAAGGCTTCATACCATCAGCTGCAAGGCCTGCCGCAAAGGTAACGGCGTGTTGCTCGGCAATCCCAACGTCGAACATGCGATCTGGAAAAGCGGCTTCAAACACGTCTAGGCCCGTGCCCGTTGGCATGGCTGCCGTGATGGCCACAACGCGAGAATCTTTGCGCGCTTCATGCACTAAGGAATCGCCAAACACCTTGGTATAGGTTGGCGGACCCGCTGGGGCCTTTTGTTGTTCGCCAGTGATGACGTTGAATTTCGAAACGCCGTGGTACTTATCAGCCGCACTTTCAGCCGGGGCATAACCCATGCCCTTTTGGGTGCGGACGTGAACCAATACGGGTTTATGGTCGATTTCGCTCGCATTACGCAAAATTGGCACCAGTGTATCAAGGTCGTGACCATCAACCACGCCAATATAGTGGAAGCCAAGCTCTTCAAAGAAGGTACCGCCCTGGACCATACCGCGAGCATATTCATCTGCTTTGCGCGCAGCATCCGCAAGTGGCAAGGGCCAGACTTCAATCATCTTTTTGGCGGCTTTGCGCAGCGATAAGAATGACCGCCCGGACAAAAGGCGCGCGAAGTAATTGCTCATTGCGCCAACCGGCGGCGCTATCGACATGTCATTGTCGTTCAAGATAACGATCAACCGCTTGGTTGAGGAAGCGGCGATATTCATCGCTTCATAAGCCATACCGGCCGTCATAGAGCCATCACCGATCACGGCGATGACGTGGTTGTTGTCGCCCTTCAAATCACGCGCGACACAAAATCCGAGCGCCGCAGAGATCGATGTCGCAGCATGGGCTGCGCCAAACGGGTCATAAACACTTTCCGAACGCTTGGTAAAACCAGATAAGCCATTGGCTTGGCGCAAGGTACGAATACGGTCGCGGCGGCCTGTGAGGATCTTATGGGGGTAGGCCTGATGGCCCACATCCCAGATCACAATATCATTAGGGGTGTCAAAAACATGATGTAAAGCAACGGTCAGCTCAACCACGCCCAAGCCAGCGCCAAGGTGACCACCCGTTACTGACACCGCATCAATCATGGTGTCGCGAACTTCGCCAGCCAATTGGGTCAGTTGCTCTCGCTCGAGAAACCGCATGTCTGCCGGGGCGTGGATCGTATCCAAGAGCGGGGTTTCGCGCATGGCCTGCTTCCTTCTAAGGCGAGTGTTGCGTTTAGGGTGGTGCGAGGGCAACCAGCTTGTTTTGGGGCCACCATCGGGGCTCAGCGTGGACCTGACCTAGAGTTGGGGGCAATTGGGGCCAATGCACGGGCATTGACCCCAATCAAAAGAGTTCAATTAGCGAGGTGGGGCGTAATTGTGGACTTCAGCCCAGCCATACCAGTCGCTGACGACTGTCCCAGTCAACAAGATACCAATGCCGCCGGTAAGGGTGGTCAAAACGGCGAACCACCAAGCCCAGCGGTGGATGGATTCCATCGAGGCATTGAAGCCCATGGTCCAGCGCCAGAACAATGCAGCCCGTTCAGAAGCCGTACCGCGATCGGTGATCTGCTCAATTTCACGCTCACCGCCATAGCGGCTGACGGCAAGAATGGTCGCCCCATGCATCGCAAACAAGAGAGCCGACCCGTAGAGGAAGACGATCGAGAGACAATGGAACGGGTTGTAGAACAGGTTGCCATAGGTGATGGAGAAAGCCCCAGTCCAATCCAAATGGCTGAAGATCCCATATGGAACTGCTTCACTCCAGCTGCCCATGAGCATCGGACGAAGGAAGCCCAATACGAGGAACAACCAGATCGCGGAGGCAAAAGCCCAAGCAACATGGGTGCCCAGACCGAGCGCCCGAGCGCGATTATACGTGCGCACCCACCATAACACCACCGATAGCGTAAAGAAGAAGCCGGTAATCACGAACCAGCCCCCTTGATCCAGCGGTGGCAGAATATTGAAGCCTTGTTCCGGTGGCGGTGGGTTCAAGGAAAGCCACGGCAATTGTCGGATGAACTCCACGATGTTGTAATCGACCGAGGCGAACATGTTCATGCCGATGATAAATAAGGCAAGGAAGCCAAAGCTCAGCGATGCCGTACCTGTCCAGCCTAAGTAGATTGGCCCTAATTGGGCATTGCCGATCTTGCCGAGCAAGCGGGAGATGCCAATAAAGCCTTCGCCGTCGCGCTCCAAACTGCCCTTTGGCAAAGGAACGCCAAGTTCTGCAGGTCCTCGGACCTGGACTTGTGTAAAGATGTTTTGATAGCCAGCCATTTTGCGTGCTCCTGCCTATTAGCCCCAAATTGGGAGTTTAAGCCACATGTCCCACCACTCGGGCCAACCGAGCGACCAGACTGGACCGCTGATTATGATACACACCGCACTCCAGAAGACTGCCGAAAGTGCCAAGAACAGGCCCAGGCGGTGAATCCCAAGGGTGCCGATGGAATAGCCAAGAACATCGCGGAAGAATGTGTCTTCATGCTCCGGGGTTTTGACCACTTCGCCTTCGCCGGGATTGGTGGCGGACAGGATCAGAGATCCATGTAATGCCAAGGCAAAGGTGTTCACGAAGAAGAAAGTGACCGCCACCATGTGGACCGGATTGTAATGGAAATTGATGTATTGGTAGCCAACGTTGGAAACCCAGTCCAAGTGCGTAAAGATGCCATATGGGAAAGCATGGCTCCAAGAACCCATGAGAACCGGACGGAAAACTTGCAATGTGACATAGGCAAGGATCGCAAAGCCAAATGCAAATGGAACGTGGAGCCCCATGCCAAGCTTTCGAGCAATCTCAACTTCGCGCAGCGCCCAAGAGGAAAATGCACCAATTGCGCAGATTGTAATGACTTGCCACAGACCACCTTGTTTCATGGGTGCCAGGCCTAGTCCATAACTTTCAACGGGCGGTCGAATGTCGATCAGCCACACATTCCAAGTCGGGCCGATGGCTGCGCCATAAAGAATCAAGGCGGTGCCAAGCGCCGAGAAGAAAATCGCGGTCACTCCGAAGAACCCTACATAAAAGGGCCCCACCCAAAAGTCGAAGAGGTCGCCGCCAACCAGCGTCCCACCTCGAACACGATATTTGCGTTCAAAACTCAGCAAGGCCATGATTTGCGTCCTCCCTTGCTCGCTGAAATCAACACGTCAGCGAATTCGTGCAAAAAGCGACAGTGGGAGCAGACGACCTTGATTGTCGGTCGTCTGCACCTACCCACGCGTGCGAACAACGAGGCCCGCAAGCGCATTTTTGGTTAGCTCAGCCGTGAGACGGAGCTGAGCTCTGTAAAGAGGCAGCTGGTGCTGCAGCAGCAGGCGGCTCATTAACTTCAAGGAAGTTGTACCGTGTGGTGCTGAGCATCAGGAAATGCATGAGCATAACCATGGTTGCCATAACGGTCATGAGTGCCACCAACAGGCGACGTGGATCAAATAGAAGCCAAATGCGATACATGATCTATCTCCCTTCCTAGAACCACGGACGCCACATCCAGATCAGGATGTGAGCGACAAATGAGGCGGCGAAGAACGCAGCAAAACCACCCATGAAGATACGATGGAATTCCTTCGCTTCATTGCTGGTCAGACCGCTCAACGAGCCTGAGTTTGAGTCATTAGCCATTAATTACCCTCCATATGTTGGAACGGCTATTGCTGTGGTGAGCCCCCACAACTGGGCCAGTCGCGTCGCAGAACGGCGCGGCGGCTTGGAAGGCTCGCGCAAGGCAAGCCGAAAGTGTCATTCCGCTGGTCGAAGGCCGGCGGAGAGTTTGTTGAGCGTTGGAGATCGAGGCATACATGATCCGACCTCACGCCATTTCTTGCTGGGTGCGCGTCACGCGCTCCAGAGCAACATTTGTTTCGCCGGCAAGGCGGGCGGCCCGTTCTGCGCTATCTCGCAGGCGCTTAGCCGCAGAAATGCGGACCAGGACCGGTTGCCTATCGACAATCGCATCAAGCGCGGCCTTGGCATCATCATCCCAAGATAGCTCGACATGGCGCCGCGCAGGTGTCGCTTCAACTTTGTCCATTTGTCCGGCGAGCGGCAGAATGTGGAACAAGGCGTCGAACAGCGCATTGCACACTTCTTGGATAAGATAAGTCGCGCCCGAATAGCCCATGAACGGAGTTCCGGTATGACGACGAATGATGGCCCCCGGGAAACTAGCCGGAATGAAGCAAGCCCGTGAGCCAAGTTCGGCCATATACATTCGCTCATTCACGCTACCGAATAGGATCAAAGGCGGACTGGTCTTTAAAGCTTCCAGAACGGCTTGATTGTCAGGCTTAACGCCTGCACGTCTGCCGAAGGAGAACGTGCACGGAAGACCCATATCGGTCTCGAGGAAGTTGCGAACCCCACGCGCATAAGTCTCATTGGCGACTATGGCGAAGCTAGCCGTACCAAAGAAGTCTTGCGTGACCGAACGCCACAAATCCCATATCGGCTTGATTGTGGTGTGCTTTTCCTTGGCGATGAAGGGTTCTGGATCCAGACCTGTGATTTCGCCCAGCTTACGCAAGAACAAAGTCGTCGATTCAAGACCAATCGGGGCCTGCAAGTAAGGCCGTTCGAGCGTTTCGCAGAGATTGCGTCCGAACTCACGATACATGCAGACATTAACTTCGGCTTCCGCCAGTCGCTTCACATCTGCGAGGTGCGAGCCCAGCGGGAACACCATGCCGACTTCTGCGCCAATGCCCTCGATCAAGCGGCGAATTTCAGCCAAGTCGGACGGTAGATTGAACATGCCGTAAGCTGGGCCAATGATATTGATCTTGGGCTTCGCGCCTTCTTTGCGTGGCTTAAGTTTTGGGACTTTCTTGGTGCCGAAATTGGTCCAGAGCCAAGTGAGCGCCCGGTCCGCACTTTGCCACTGATCTTCATCGATCGTGCGCGGCAGGAAGCGCTGAATATTCGTGCCCTCTGGCGTCACCCCGCCACCGATCATTTCTGCGATCGAGCCCGTCACGACCACAGCAGGCAAATGTGGGTCAAGCGCCTTCCAGGCCCGCTTCATTGCTTCTTCGGTGCCGGTTTGGCCCAGTTCTTCCTCGCCAAGGCCTGTGACGACAATCGGCAATTCATGCGGTGGCAATGCGTCGGTGTAATGCAGGACCGAGGTTACAGGCAGGTTTTCACACCCGACAGGCCCATCGATGATTACCTGCAGGCCTTTGATAGCTGTGAAGGCATAAACAGCGCCCCAATAGCCACCGGCGCGGTCGTGATCGAGTACCAAGGTCATGTTCCCACGGCCTCCTCTGCTGCGCGCGTCGCGGCTAAGGCTTTGGCATATTTGGCTTTAAACTCAGGGCGCTCCACTGGGGTATCTTCCCAGACACCAGCCGTGTCATGTGAACCGACGCCGTCAAAGAAAGCAGTCATCTTTTCAAATCGAGCGCGATTGGCCAAAGCGGCGTTGATCACGGTCGCCAGTGACCCCGCACCTGCCGGTCCCATAAGAGGCCGAGCAGAGATCAGATTGGTGAAGTAAAGTGCAGGGATCGACAGTTGCTTGGCATGTTGCACCACCGGCGTTGTGCCAATGGCGAGGTCTGGGCGAATGGCGTCAACCGCTGCAATATCTTGCTCTAGCGAAGCACGATATTGAACCAGAACGCCTTTGCTTTCGAGCCACTCACGATCAGGCTCAGACCAAGGCGTACGCGGGCATGCGGTGCCGACATAGGCCACTTCTGCTCCGCTCTCGATCAAGAGGCGCGCAACTAAAAGCTCTGAGCCCTCATAGCCCGACACGGTCAAGCGGCCCTTGATCGGCGCATTTGACAAGGCGGCCTTGATCGCTGGCAAAAAGCGGTTTTTAGCAAAGTCGACTTTGGCTTGGGCTATGCCGCAAGCCTCACCAATGGCGTCCAACCAAGCGGCCGTGCCGTCGCGACCGACAGGGGCAGAGCCGACGATCTTGCGACCTGCTGTCTGAAACTCTCTGACACTTGCGGTGTAGAAGGGGTGAATGGCGGCAACAGCAGCGCAATCGAGGGCGGCATAAAGCTCACGCCATTCACGCGTTGGGACAACAGGGCCAGCAGCCAAGCCTAAAGGCTCAAGCATCATGCCAATGCCGACAGGGTCTGCAGGGAACATCTCGCCCAAGAGCGTGATGGTTGGCCGATCCTTCGAGAGATTTTGAGGGGCCTGAACAGGCCCAGCTTCGGCCTCCGTACGAGCATAGCGCAACATGGCCCCAGCCAGCACATCCTTGGCTTCTGCATGGGTTGGAATGCCAAAGCCTGGTACATCAATACCAATGATGCGCACACCATTGATCTCTTTTGGCAACAATTGCAGCGGCACGCCCGAAGCGGTCGGCACGCACAAATTAGTTACAACGATGGTGTCGTAGAGTGCAGGGTCTGCAAGCTCAAACACCGCATCGCGAATGTCCTCAAACAGCTTACCCGTGACCAGGGTCTCTGAACTGAACGGCACATAGCCAACACTGCGACGCGCGCCATAAAAGTGAGAGGTAAAGGTCAGGCCATAAACGCAACAAGCTGAGCCTGACAGAACGGTCGCGGTGCGCCGCATACGAAGCCCAACACGCAAGGACCCGAAAGCCGGGCACATGCTTTGTGGTTGGTCGTGTGGGCCTTTTGGATAATCAACGGCATAAAGGTCCAGAATCTCAGACTTACCTGCTGCCTTAGCAGCCGCGGCCATGGTTTCTGCCCCCGCATGACATCCTTGCCCTGCTTGTTCTGAGGAAGCAGGCACATCATCCGGCGGCGGTTGGAAGGAAGCGTGGTAGTCGGTCATCGCTGATTACACCGTGTCATAGACCACCTCCAGCGTTGGCTTTTCAGCGAACACGCCGCCGCGCATATCGGCTTGGGTAGCTGGACGCAGGACGAAGTCGCCACCAGTCTGATCGGGCGAGAACAAGCCCAACAAACCGTCTTGGCTCAGGGGTGTTGGGCGAACCGGCGGTGCCGTGGCAACATTCAGGGCCAATTCTTCAAACAAGGGGCCCCAAGTGTCGCCCGGCGTGCCAATGATCTGATAATTAGCCGATTTCCGGCGAATATCTTCATCCGCAGGAATAGCTGAAAGAACAGGAATGCCGACTGCCTTTGCGAAGGCATGCGCCTCGCCGGTACCATCATCCTTATTGATCAACATGCCGGCTACGCCGACATTGCCGCCCAATTTGCGGAAATATTCCACGGCCGAGCAGACGTTATTTGCGACATAGAGCGATTGCAGGTCGTTTGAGCCAACCACGATCACTTTCTGACACATGTCGCGGGCGATCGGCAGGCCAAAGCCGCCGCACACCACGTCTCCCAAGAAGTCCAGGAGAACATAGTCAAAACCCCAATCATGGAAACCTAATTTTTCGAGCAGCTCAAACCCATGAATAATGCCCCGACCGCCGCAGCCGCGCCCGACTTCTGGTCCGCCCAGTTCCATGGCGAAAACGCCATCCCGAACAAAGCAAACATCTTCGATTTTCACCTCTTCGCCGGCCAGCTTCTTCTTAGCCGAGGTTTCAATGATGGTTGGGCAAGACTTGCCGCCAAACAAAAGCGAAGTGGTATCAGATTTAGGATCGCACCCGATCAGAAGGACACGTTTGCCCTGTTGCGCCATCATATAGCTGAGGTTGGAGAGGGCAAAGCTCTTGCCGCTGCCGCCCTTGCCATAAATCGCGATAACTTGGGTCTCTTTGGTAACTTCGCCCGTGTGAACGGGATCAGGCTCCTGAGAAGCCTCTTCTACCAGAGCACGTCTATCCAACAGCGTAACGGTCATGCGCAACCTCTCCAGTCCAAAATCATCTTGAGACAGGCCGCATCGGAAAATGCGGTCCTGTAGGCGCCGGCGGCACCTTCGGCTTCGGCTTCGTGGGTGATGAGTCCGTCGAGCGACAAACGACCATCTGAAACAAGCTCTAGCGTCGCGGCCAAGTCGGCCGGGGTCCATTCTGCGGCGATGCGAATACGTGCCTCGCGCATGAAAGCAGGGGGGAAGGCAAAGCTGATCGGTTGATCATAAAAGCCCGCCAAAACAATCTCGCCGCCACGGGCGAGACGCCCGATCCAGCTGTCAATCAAAGTGCCTGCGCCGCTGGCGTCGAGAATAATGCGGTAATCGCGACGATCATCATCGGAAGGATCACAAACGCCATAGCCCACGGCACCGCCATGTCGGTCAGGATTGGTTTCCCACACCACAGGTGCCGGATAGCCTTCGGCCACAACGATGCGTGCCAATAGCCGACCCAAGACGCCGTGACCGATGATGAGTTCGGGCGGCAGCGCCCCGTCAGCAATCGCGTGACGGGCTGTCGCGGCCAGCGCAATAAGAACACCACGACTGGCCAAAGATTCTTGTATCGGGATAACGCGCGCGCTGGGAGCGATTAGGCGCTGGGCAGCTCCACCGAACAGACCGCGGGCGCCGATGAAGCCAGTTGACCCCGGAATAAAGACTGTTTGACCGATGCGGTCTTTTGCGTCCGCACCAGCGTCCACTACGCGGCCAACTGATTCATAGCCTGGCACGAGGGGATAGCCCATGCCGGGGAAAGGCGGCATCCGCCCGCTCCACAACAAGCGCTCCGTACCGGTGCTAATCCCGCTGAAGTCAACATCCACAATGACGTCGTCACGGCCAGCATCCTTAAGCTCAAGCATTTTCAGCGAGAGCTTCTCAGGTGCCTCCAAAACAACGGCCAAAGTTTCCATGCCAACGTTTTCCTTGATGAATGCGGTGTCCACATTCATTCTTCCAGAGTGTCACTCTAATTGGACGA
>JBEIEG010000075.1:0-9936 GCA_040383035.1 Hyphomonadaceae bacterium
GCCGCTTGCCTCCGCTAAGTCTTAGCCAAGCTTGCAGCATGGGTTTTCGCTGCTTGGCCACAGAGGGATTTGGTGCCATGTTTGGCTGGGGTAAGAAGAAAAATCAGGCGCTTGAAGCCGACACGGCTCCTAAGCTTGAGCCTCAGGCCAGCAGCTCAGGCATACCAGCGGCACGCTTTGTCGCCACGGCTTTTGACCCCGACAAACTCAGCAGCGAAATCGGCCCCATGGTCGAAGCGGCATCAGCCCACATCACCGGCGTGGTCGGCATCACAACTGATTATGATGCGACGGCCGTCCGCGTGACGCTATTGGCAGAACCCAAGGCCGATCGGGAATTGGTGTTCATAACGGCGCGCGCTGGCGGTTTGCCTCTGGCGGCAAAGCTTGATGGTTTGGCAAGCCTCGCGATTGAAGAGTTAGGCGCAGACGGTCTGGCCCGCCAGACCTATGCCATTGCGGTTCCGGCACCTGAACCAGAGCCAATGCCAGCGGACGTGATCGACAAATTGGTGGATGGGCTACAACGGTCCTCCTCTCGTTTGGCAGAAGGCGTCTCAGCGGTCTTTACCAAGGCAAAGCTGGATCAGGAAACGCTGGATGAGCTGGAAGAGCTCTTGATTACGGCTGATCTTGGGGCCAGCGCTTCGGCACGCATTCGCGCCGGCATATCAAAAGACCGCTTTGGCAAGGACATTAGTCCGGAAGAAATTAAGCAGGCTTTGGCGGACGAAATTGCGGAGATCTTGCGGCCATTTGAAACGGATACTTCGCCGTTTGAGCAAAAAGCTGGGACGACGGGGCCTCGTGTGATTTTGTTTGTAGGTGTCAATGGATCCGGCAAGACCACCACGATCGGCAAAATCGCCCATAATTTAAGCCAAGCCGGTCACAAGGTGATGTTGGCCGCCGGCGATACATTCCGCGCTGCAGCGGTAGAGCAACTCAAAGTCTGGGGTGAGCGCGCAGGCGTGCCCGTGGTCGCACGCGAGACCGGTGCCGATGCGGCCGGCCTTGCCTTTGATGCTTTGACCCGCGCAAAGGCCGAGGGCATCGACGTCTTGTTGATTGATACAGCAGGCAGGCTTCAGAATAAGACGGAGCTTATGAACGAGCTCGCCAAAGTGGTGCGGGTGATCGGCAAAGTCGATCCCGATGCCCCGCATGAGACTTGGTTGGTGCTGGATGCGACCGTGGGTCAAAACGCGATTTCCCAGACTGAAGCCTTCCGGCATGCGGCGGGCATTACGGGCCTTGTCATGACCAAACTGGATGGAACCGCTAAAGGCGGTGTCTTAGTTGCTGTGACCGAGAAACATAAATTACCAATCCGATTTGTGGGCGTGGGCGAACAAGCCGATGATCTGCAACCTTTTTCTGCCGATGCGTTTGCCCATGCCCTCGTAGGGCTCAGGACTTTGTAAAATGACTGACGAAACCCATGATCCTGCCGCAGCAATTCCGCTGAGTCCCAACACAATACTGGTGCGGGGTGGCCTGACCCGGTCGCAACATAAAGAGACCAGCGAGGCCATTTTCCTGACGTCGGGCTTCGTTTACGATTCAGCCAGCGAAGCTGAAGCGCGCTTTAAGGGAGAATTGCCCGGCTATCTGTATGGCCGCTATGCGAACCCAACAAACCGGATGCTGGAAGATCGCTTAGCAGCTATTGATGGTGCACAGACCTGCAGATTGACTGCCAGCGGTATGGCAGCGGTCACTGCAGCCTTGTTAGCGCCTTTGCGTGCTGGGGATCATGTGGTTGCGGGCAAAGCGCTATTCTCGTCTTGCCGCTGGGTGATTGAAACCTTCATGCCGCGCTATGGCGTTGAGTTCACCTTGGTCGATTCTACCGACGTCGCAGCATGGCGTGCGGCCATTCGCCCCAATACGAAAACTTTCTTTCTCGAAAGTCCGAGCAACCCGACCTTAGACGTCAGCGATATTGCCGCTGTTGCCAGCTTGGCCAAAGGCTGCGGTGCCAGACTGATTGTCGACAACATCTTCGCCTCGCCGATCCTACAGCGCCCGTTTGAACTGGGTGCTGATGTGGTGGTCTATTCCACAACCAAGCATATGGATGGAGCCGGGCGGACGTTGGGTGGCGCAATCCTTGGCTCAACCGCCTTTATGGAAGAACATATCGACCCTTATCTGCGCCATACGGGCCCTGCAATGTCGCCCTTTGTGGCGTGGAATGTCCTTAAAGGCCTAGAGACATTGTCCATGCGGGTTGAGCGCGCTAGCGCTAATGCCGCACGTTTGGCCGATGTGATTGCTGCCCATCCTGCGATCACTTATGTCCGTTATCCCCACAGGTCTGACCATCCCCAATATGCGTTAGCAAGCCAACAAATGAAATCTGGTGGCACCTTGCTGGCTTTTGAACTTAAGGGCGGCAAGCCGGCAGCGTTTGCGTTCCTTGATGCGCTGCAGATTGTGGACATCTCCAACAATTTGGGCGATTCCAAAAGCCTAGCGACACATCCGGCGACGACGACCCATTATTCGTTCGCGCCAGAGGTTCAAGCCGAACTGGGTGTAACCAGCGGGCTGATCCGCCTATCAGTCGGCATTGAGGACGGCGAGGATTTGATAAAAGATGTCGAGGCAGCCCTAAACGCTACTTTTGGCTAATGCTTGGTGATGGCTTAGTCACGGCCCTCGCGATGACGCTGGGCTAGGACAGCACGCGCGCCATCCTGCACCATTACCTTAATCATCGGATCGGTATCTGCTTCTTCGCGCAATGCCTGCATGGCAACAACAACGATTGTTTGCATCACCTCCTGATCTGGCAGAAAGTCAGAAGCCGTATCATTGAGGTAATGGCAGATTAGATTGGCAGCTTGTCCCAAAGTGATTTTGCTGACGGTGCCAGCCATACCCCGGATTTCGTGGGCATTATTCCACATGATGTCACGCCCACCGGGCACTTTACCCTGCAAGGCTTCTTGCAATTCCTGCAATAGACGACGCACCTCTTCATCGATGGGCGGAATAATCTCTTCCAAAGCCGCATTGGCTTTCCGGTAGGCCTCAGGGGTCAGCACGCGCGAAGCTGGGCCACCCATTTTTCGCTGCAAGCGGAAACTTGGCGCGATAAGCTCAACAGGGGTTTCCGTGTTCATGCTGTTTCTTCTTTCGATTCGTTAGATTGGTCGGCGTTCGGCTTGTTGTCTGACTTGCGGCGCAATCTTCCCGCATATTGCTTGCCGACGCCGCCACGGCGGCGACAAGGGCCGGTGTAGGCCGCAGTTTGGACGAAGGGCCGAGGGCGGTCGATGACAGCGACGATGCGGTCAAGTAAGGTTTTCGCCGAGATCGGCTTTGCCACCAATTCGTTCACACCTGAATCTCGAGCGGCGGTAACTCTCTCGCGCTCTGTATGGCCCGTCATCATGATAATGGGGACAAAAGGATACGGGCTGTCGACCCCGGTTCGGATCAACTTGGTGAACTCCAGCCCGTCGATCGGGAACATGTTCAAGTCAACAATCACGATGTCGGGTGCTCCCCCGCGCATCACGTCCAAGGCCTCAGCGCCATTGCTGGCTTCTTGAACAATGCCGATGTCAACCCCGCGTAAAATCGCAACGACAATCGACCGCATATGAGGATTGTCATCGACTACCAGCACGTGAATAGAATTTAAGCCTGGCATGCAATCGGGCTCCGGGTTTCCACCGATGGTAAAAACTAGGCAAACTTTTGTCGCAAGATAGTTAAATGGATGTTACCAGCATCAGCGAACTGGAGCAGTTTTTGCTGCATTCTGCCATTAACAGGGTCGAATACCTCAATCGACCGATCAGCGAGTAAACTCGGCTTGGCTTGGCATGTTGGGAAACTCAAGACTGACAGCACCGCGCATCGTCGATTGACCGGGCCGGAAGACAGGAAAGCCGCGTTCAACAGGTAAAGTAGCCTTCCGACCATCTGCAAATACGACCTGCCCTGAAGAGACCCCCCTAAACGCGATGCCAGTTAGTTTTGGGATTGCCAGAGCCAGCGGGCCTGCCCGGCTAATTGCTTTTGTATAGTCTGTAACAGAATTGGATACCGCACTTGCAGGAATGGTTCGGCTTAAGGGCACAGCTGGCTCCAAATTAAGCACAATTTCTCCACGCGGCGAAGATGCAGGGACTTCCACCTTGCCCTGCCGCAACATGGTCATGTCTGGCATCGTCAAGATTTTGCCCTTAGAATCCAATTGAATAGGCGTTCTAATTGCCCCTAAAGCATATACCATCCGTGGTCGGAGGTTTGTTTCTGAGGACTTGATTAGATACTCCAGATAGAACCCATCACGGTCCTGAGGTGGCAACCCAAGATAAAGATCATAATAGGGGAATAGCTTTTTAACCGGAATTTGGCGAGCACCGTCACTTGATGCCGTTTGTGCCTGGGCGGTCAAAACCAGACTGAGTGCTGCAAGCGAGAAACCGAGGAGGGAGGCGTTGGCTGCGAGTGTCATCAATATAGCCTGCGTACGCCGCCGCTATCTGTCACCTTAAATTTCGGTAAGCCATCAATTGAAAGCAGTAAAAGCCTTTCAGCCTGCAATGGGCCCCCACTTGCGCAGCGGAGGCCCATAGCCGGAATAACTGCCTTATTTGGCGGGCTTACGGAATAGAAGCGTCATCCGATCGCTTTCGCCAATCGCCTTATATTTCGCATTGTCGAAATCAGGACTGGCTGGTTGGCCACTTGGGGCCGTCTGCAAGGTAGGCGGCAGGGTCCACACGCCGAACGGGTGGTCCTTGGTGTCCTTTGAGTTGGCATTGAGTTCAGATGCGGCGACAAATTCAAAGCCAGCCTGACGCATTTGGGCGATCACCCAATCCTGACGGATATAGCCAGAAGCTGCATTCTGAGGCCGACGAGGGTCGCCGCGGTGCTGTTCAATCGCCACCAGACCGCCGGGCTTCAAGGCGCTAAACATCGACTTCAAGGCATAATCCTTGATATTCTGCAACACAAAGCCGTGGAAGTTCCGTGAGCTGATGATCAAATCGACGCTATTTGGCGCGGCAAGCAATTTATCCGAATTCGCAGCAAACACGCCGACTTCAAGTGTACCAAAGAGAGCTGGATTATCTTGATAGCGCTTCAAATAACGGTCACGTCCTGCTTTTTGTACATCGGTCATCTTGTCTGGATCGCCAGAAGTCACGATCAGTTTGCCACCGCCTGCGGCCAAATAAGGTGCCAAGAGATCGGTCCAGTAGCCAGCGCCAGGTCGGATCTCAGCCACAGTCATGTTTGGCTTCAAGCCCCAGAAGGTAAAGGATTCGATAGGGTGACGAGCACCGTCACGCGCGCGGTCTTGTGGGGTACGCCAAGAACCATCGACAACAGCTTGCACGGTTAAACCTGCTGCTGGGGCCGCGGCTTTTGCTTTGTCCCCTGTAGGTCCTGCTACGCTGGGGGTAGCGCACAAGGCACCGAGGACGATCGCGCTGACCGCAAGCAGGGAATTTCGGGCACTACGCATAATCTATCTCCTTCAACCGACAAGAAACACAGGGACCTGCGCCTCACCACGAGTCGGGATTGTCGTAAGGGACGCATGTCGCCTAAGCGGCGTGAAAAGTCGAGGGTGCATGACGCGATTCACAGACTTGTGAGGCTAGGCACCTAAGTTTTCTTCTGCTTAGGCGGCACCACCCAATCAGGCTTGTTGGGATTGGCTTTCGCGGGAGGTGGGGATTTTTTAGTCGGGCTATCTTTAGGGGCGTCTTTTTTCCGATTGTTGGGCGCAGCCTTGCTTGTAGCCTTCTTCTTGGGGTCCACTTTATCTTCAGGGCGGCTTCTGTTCCGGGTCGAGGTGCGGCTCTTCGGTTCAGTATCAGCCGCCTTTGCCTTTGATTTTGCCTTGCCGGCCGTTGCCTTTGCCACCGTCGGTTCAGGCGTCGGCTTGCGTGGGGAGCGCCGCGCATTTGTAGCGGGCTCTGCCGCCTTGGCTTTCTCCTCCTCTACTGGAGCTGCGGCCCCGCCCGAACGCGCGCGCAACCGGGTTGAAGCGCTGACCGGAGGGGTCAGCTCAGCGGCCTTAGGCGTGGTTGGTGCCGAGCTGCGCTGGCGCGTCCGCAATGCCGTTGGGGTCGACGTGCTAGCAGGTTCAGTGGTTGCCTTTGGCAAAGTATTACGCGTGGGCGGTTGTGGCTGACCCACGTCGACTGGCTTAGCCCCTGCGGCATCGGGCGACGCAGGGGTCGTCCCAGAAGTGGAGCTTGGTGCTGGCGTAGGGCCCTTTTTCGTCGTCGAACCGCGCCGGCCATTGGCGGATGGTGGTGGTGCCGGCGGTGGTGGACCTTTGGCCTGGACCTCCTCTGGCGCGGGACGAATTACGGTTGCCGGCGCAACAGCAACGCCTGGCTTGGGCTCAACCTTGGGAGCGGGAACCTGGCCGTCCGGCTTAACGTCGACCCCTGCCACCACAGGGGGTGGCGGTGGAGGGGCGCCACGACGACCACGACGCGGCGCTGGCGGTGGCGGTGGCGGACCGGGGATGATGGTCACTGGGATTTGATCCGCAGTTGGTCGCGATGAAGGCAAGCCAACACCGGTTGCATCCAACGGCTTACGGAAGCGCAAAGTCATGCGGTCGCTTTCGCCAATCTCATCATAGCGCGTGCGGTCAAACCCGGGGTCGTCGGTCTTGCCGATTGGCGAGGTCCGCGAAACCGGCGGCAAGGTCCAAACCCCAAAAGGATGATCCTTCGTATCGGCAGGATTGGCATTAATCTCCGCCCCGCCGATAAACTCAAACCCAGCTTCGCGAGCCAGTTGGATCACATAATCCTCGCGCACATAGCCATCGCGAGCCAAAGGGTCTTGTGGCTCGTCTGTGCGGCCACGATGCTCTTCGATCCCCAGAATCCCACCGGGCTTTAAGACAGTGTAGAAGTCCGCAAAAGCCTTTTCTGCCCAGCTTTGCGCCATCCAATTGTGGATATTGCGGAAGGTCAAAACCTTATCGACACTATTGGGCGGAGCGATCGGCCTCGAACTCGGACCAAACGGGACCACATTCACATTGCCATAGACGGCGGGGTCGGCTGCAAAGCGTGCGCGATAGGCGTCAACCATCTGCCGAACGACTTGGGAGTCGGAAGCGGCAGCATCCCAATGACCGACGATTAGCTTACCTTCACCCTGCTTCAAATAAGGACCGAGTATCGAAGAATACCACCCCTGCCCCGGCCAGATTTCGACCACGGTATCGCTAGAGCGCACGCCAAAGAATTGCAGGGTCGCTTCTGGATTGCGCCAACGGTCACGCTGGGCATCAATGCGTTGGTCAGATTTGAGAGCTCGACGCAAGGCTTCCCGCGAGCGTTCGTCTAAAGGCGGAACCGGATTGGCGAGCGGCAAAAAGACTGACGTTGGCCCAGTTGTGGGCTGGCTTTCAGAGGCTTGCGGTTCAGGAACTTGCGCACTGGCAGACACAATGCCGCTCAAGGCCACGATGCTGGCAGTTCCGGCGAGTGCCCAAGCGCGAAATGTCATGCGCCTCTTTCTCCCTTTGACTACCGGCAACAAGCTTTGAAGTGAGCCAAAGCGAACCTCGAAGGACTTAACCTATCCCAGTTTACGTCGCGGGCTCAAGCCTTAAGGACATGAAACTCCTGTCAGAATTTGGACAGCTGCCCCTTGCACAGTCAAAAACCCGCTCCCAACTAGACTGTGCGGTGCCGACAAACGGGCCGCATGGATCGGCATCGGGCTCATAAGCGCGGCACTCCAATTGGCTCATGAGAGCATGTGGGGAGCAGCGTGAGACGGTGAAAATCCAATGGGCGCGCGGCCCACGTCCCGCGTGTTGAACCTGTCGCTTCTAGGAGGACAAAATGCGTACTATTGACTTAACCCCTCTCTATCGCACCATCGTTGGCTTTGACCGGATGGCGCATTTGATTGAAACCGGTGCCCGCTTGGATACAGCAACCGGCTGGCCCCCCTACAATATCGAGCAAACGGGCGAAGACGCCTATCGCATTGAATTGGCCGTTGCCGGCTTTGGCCCGGATGATTTGTCGATTGAGTTGAAAGAGGGGCTGCTGACCGTCACCGGCAAAAAAGCCTCGAGCGAAGAAGGTCGCAACTTCCTGCATCGCGGCATCGCTGAGCGTGGCTTTGAACGGCGCTATCAGTTGGCTGACCATGTCCGCGTGACCGGTGCCAACCTTGAGCACGGCATGTTGAGCCTGTCTTTGGTGCGCGAAGTGCCAGAGGCTTTGAAGCCCCGCAAAATTGCAATACAAGTTGGCTCTGCCAGTGCAAGTGCAAGCGCGAATGATGCCCCGCTGATTGAGGGCGAATCCAAGGCTGGCAAAGCCGCCTAAACCTCTATTTCCCGATGGGTCCGCTTGGGGCCCATCGGGCTTTCAGTTCGGCAGATCGCCTCAACGATAGAGAAGATGCGGCGTGCGATTTGCTTTGAATTGCCTCAACGGCTCCTGCCAGTCTGCCACCAGATTTTGCCAAGGCGTCCCTGTTTCCAGTGCCGCCCGAAGAGCCTCACTGCCATAGACTTTATTGAACAGGCTTCGCGTGGAAGCTGTACTGCCCGATAAGGGTGCTTTGGCCGAACGGGCCACCACTTCGGCGCACAGGGCCATCGCAACAGCCATCAGGTCCGTCTGCCCCCCTGGATCAATGATCAACTCCACGCCGCCGAAGCCTGGCTTCACTTGGCTCTCATAGGGTTTGAACCGGATATCTTCAAAGCCTAGTTGGCTTAGACTGCGCGCTAAGGCACGACCATCAATGCCCGGCCCTGCCGCATAGTGGAACGGCTTAGGCGTACCAATCCCAATATCCACTTGCTTAAGCTCTCCCAAAATGCCGGTAGTGGCGCAGTAAAAGGGCGATTCCCACATTGGGATATTGGGGCTGGTCGCCACCCAGTTTAGACCCGTCTCGGCCCAATTCATTCGCCGTTCCCAGCCCTCCATTTGCACAACCTTCAGCTCTGGAGCCTTACCGACCCAGCCTTTGGCGACAGCCATCCTAGCCAACTCACCAATTGTCAAACCATGCAGATAAGGCACGGGCACCTGACTGACAAAGGATTCAAAGCCGGGCGTTAATGGCGGCCCTTGCATGCGCAAGCCACCTAGGGGGTTTGGCCGGTCAAGCACGACAAAGGCCTTTCCGGCCTCGCCACACGCCTCCATCGCGAGGATCATGGTGGAGATATAAGTGTAGCTGCGCACCCCAATGTCCTGAATATCAAACACCAGCACATCCACGTCTTTTAACATGGCTGGCGTAGGTTTTCGGTGCTCGCCATAGAGAGAATAGGCGGGCAAGCCCGTAATTGGGTCTTGTGCATTTGCCACATGATCGCCAGCCTTCGCGCGCGTGTCCAACCCATGTTCTGGCCCAAATAAGGCCGTCAGCCGTGCACCCAGCCCTCGTTGCAAGACCACACGTGACATGATGCCGCTTTGGTCAACGCTGGTCTGATTGGTGATGAAGCCAACGCGCTGGCCGTCCAAGGCTGCAAAGCCGGACTCTACCAATTGATCAATCCCTAATCTTACACGCGGTCGACGCGGATAATGCTGTCGCAGCGTCCGGCTACTCGCGCACCCGGGTAGCAGCATACTCGCGACACCTGCGGCAGCGGATTGAAGAATGATGCGCCGATTCATACCCAAAATTCCCTCTAGAACTGGCCGGCTAATACTAGCCTTTGGGCCGTCTGTTGAATGTGCCGTCAATTGTTCGCCTTGCCCTTGACCAGAGCGCATAATTAAACAGATGATTGCCCAATCAAAACAAGATCACAAAACAACATTTTGGGAGCCGCGCGTACATGTTTAAGCTAAAACCGATTTTTGCCGCCTTGGCGATCAGCACCAGTCTACTGGCATTCAGTGGGTGCGCGACAAGCCAGTCGACGAGTGCCAGCGTTGCCACCCC
>JBEIEG010000076.1:0-9917 GCA_040383035.1 Hyphomonadaceae bacterium
AACCTCGGTCTTGACCCGCTGTGGCCAGTAGTCGGGCGTCAGTCCGCCACAGGCATTCATCTCCAGCAAGTTGGTCAGCACAAAGCGCGTACCATCCCAAGAAAAGGTTTCCGCTGTTCCGCAATCGGCAATGCCGCGCCCTTTCCAGAAGGTGCTAATTTGTCCGTTCTCTGGGTCGATGCTGGCATTGACGAGGCTGTGTGCATCTTGGTCCGATGGCGTGCGTTCAGGACCAAGGAAAGGGTGGGGGATCACGCTGGTCCTACCCTCCTGCAGGTAGAATTTCGACCATGCATTATAGGCACCCGCCCCACACGGGATGGACCATAGGATCCTGCCCTTGCCCAAGCTAAAGCCTTCAATGCCTTGCCCACCGGGGTCATAACGCTCACTGTCATTGCATTCGGCCGCGCGGCCTTCCCGCACGGCTTTGGGAACATTCGTTCGGGCAGGCAGCTTTGTGAAAGCGACCGCATTGATTCGTGGGGTCGCGGGAGCAGGGGGAACGCGCTCGCGAGCAATCCTACCTACATCGACCCAAGCCGCAGCAGTTCCTGTTCGACCTTGCGTAGCTTCAATTGCCCGTAGCGCCGCTACAAAGCCTGATAGACTGGCAAATGACGTAACTTTGCGGCTGTTGCCGCTTGAATAGAGTACGGCGCGGCCTGTTTGAGCTAAAGCGATAAACCGGTCCACATCGGCGCTACGCAATTGGCTTACGCCGCTCTCATCCGCTGTTACGACGAAGTCACCATCTCTTAAAGAGCGCCCGTCTCGACCAATAATTCTTAGGCTGCCGACTTTGGGCGTCGGCTGGGGTGAATTATACATGGCGGAATAGATGATTTTTGGCTTGGCTGTGGGGCCAGCCGTAATCTCCAGCAACAACCAGCCCATTTCAATATTGGCCGGGACACCCCGCAAGGGTGTGCTAACACTCATTTCATTCAGACCAGAAATCGACACGGTCGTGCAAGTCTTGATATTGCTGCAGCTCACGCTCCAATCCCGATAGTCTTTTGGCATGCTTTGCGCGTGTGCTGGCATGACGAAGAGACTTGCCAAAAGGAATGACAGAAGTAGCGGTTTAGCGGGAAGTGTGGTCATGAGCAGGGCCTTATCAGGCAAGGTTTTTAATGGTCAATGGCATTTCGCCCAAACAATTCAAGCGGGCGCATCGACAGCGGAAACCGCGCCAAAGCGGGCAATAAAGGTTTGACGAAGAGCTTCATCCACTTCGGCAAAAGTAACTGGGTATCCCAAGTCGACCAAAGACGTGACGCCAAGGCCTTCTTCTTGGATCCCGCAAGGAACAATCCCACCAAAGTGGGAAAGGTCTGGTTCTACATTTAAACTGATGCCATGAAAGCTGACCCATTTTTTGACGCGCAGGCCCACAGCGGCAATTTTGTCTTCGTGTTTGGGAAAGCCTTGATGTGTGCGGTCTACCCAAACGCCCACTCGGCCACAGCGCAACTCTCCCTTAATGGTAAACTGCGCCAGTGCATCAATCACCCAATTTTCAACCGATTGGACAAAGGCCCGAACATCGCGCTTGTGGTTGCGCAGATCGAGCATGAGATAGACAATACGTTGGCCGGGCCCATGATAGGTATATTGACCACCACGACCGCTTTTGAAAACCGGAAAGCTGGCACCGGGCAAAAGGTCGGATGATTTAGCACTGGTGCCAGCGCTATACAGGGACGGGTGCTCGAGAAGCCACACCAATTGATTCGCTGTTCCTGCCGCAATTTCCGCCGCACGCGCCTCCATAATGGCTACTGCGGCCTCATATTCGACCGGTTTTTCCGACACAGCCCATTCAATCACGCCAATTTCTCCAGTATTTGCAGTATCTTTACGCGCGTTAACTAAGTTCCAACACTCATGGGCTCTATCTAGACCTGTGACAGATGATAGTGAACACCCCCCCTCGCAGATTGAAAAGGTCATGGTCGAAGTTTCGGTCTTGGTCGGACGATCTTCTTTGCCCATGCACCAGCTACTGCGGATGGGTCGCGGTGCCGTTATTCCGCTGACCGCTTCGCCGAATGATGCAGTTTGGGTTCTCGTCAATAACCACCCAGTGGCCCGCGGCGATATCCAACTGGATGACGATAAGATTTCGGTTGAAATCACTGGTGAAGCTGATGTTTATGACTATCTGGCAGGGCCCTAACAGTCCTTTACTGTTTGGAACTGGCAAGATGCAGGCATAAGGGCTTCACATTGGCGGCGTGTTCTACTAAAAGCGCCGCTCTTTCCGGAACGTGCTCATGGCGGAACTGGTAGACGCGCTAGCTTGAGGTGCTAGTGGGGAGACCCGTGGAGGTTCGAGTCCTCTTGGGCACACCAACGGAAAGATGGCTTATTTGCCTGTATCTGCTACCAGCATGATGATACAGGCAAGCAAACTTAGGGGCTTACGACATGACGGAAAGTGATAGTCATGGACGATCTACAAGCCCTGGGGGTAGACCCCACTAATGCAGGTCACGAGCCAGACCGCCTGATCACCGTAAAAGTAATCGGAGCGGCGGGAGATCATGACGGGCCGTTGCTGCGCCGTCTATTGCTGCCCATGCACCCAGCCGATGTGGCAGAGCTTCTACAAAACGCACCTAAGGAAACCGCGCGCACTATTTTCACGCTGATTGGTGAAGATCTCGACGCGGAGGTCTATGCTGAATTGGAAGATGAATTGCGCGAATTTGCGCTGGAATTCATCCCGGCCAGCAAGCTGGCGCAAAAGCTAGATGATCTCGATACCGATGACGCAGCTGCGATTGTGGCTGAGCTCGATGATGAGGACCGCGCCGAAGTTCTTGCTGCGGCCTCTGATGATGTCCGCGTGGCCGTTGAAGGTGCGCTTTCGTTTGAAGAGGAAACCGCGGGCCGCTTGATGCAGCGGGAGTTTGTGGCGGCCCCGCAACATTGGGATGTCGGGCAAACCATCGACTTCATGCGTAAGACGGGCGAGGATTTGCCCGATCTCTTCTTTGATATTTATGTCGTTAGCCCTGCGATGCGGCCGATTGGCGCTATCCCGGTCTCCAAGCTAATGCGGGCCAAGCGCACAATGCTGCTGCAAGACCTGATGGAAGTGCCTGAGATCATTGTCGATCCAGAGACCGACCAAGAAGTCGTGGCGCACGCCTTCCAAAAATACCACTTGATCTCCGCACCCGTGGTCGATCGCAGCGGTCGCCTCACAGGCATGATCACGGTCGACGACATCGTGCGGGTTATTCAGGACGAAAACGAGGAAGACTTGTTGGCACTGGCCGGTGTGCGCGATGCCTCAACCGCCGACTCGGTGTGGGCGTCGGTTAAGTCGCGTTTGCCTTGGCTGGTGATCAATTTGGTCACGGCCTTGATGGCGTCTTTCCTCATCAGCAAGTTTGAAGCATCCATTGAAAAGATCGTCGCCCTTGCCGTGATGATGCCAATGGTCGCCTCCATGGGCGGCAATGCAGGTACCCAAACAGTTGCGGTCGCCGTTCGTGCACTGGCTGCGCGAGAACTTACACCAGGTAATTCTGGCCGGATCATCTTGCGTGAGGTGATTACTGGCGTGGTCAATGGGGCAGTGTTTGCTTTGCTCTTGTCGAGTGTGGCCTTGATTTGGTTCCAAAGCGTCCTGTTATCTGTGACCATCGCTTTGGCGATTCTGCTCAATTTGTCGGTTGCAGGTCTTGCTGGCATCCTAATCCCGCTAACACTGAAGCGCTTGGGGCAAGACCCGGCCGTGTCGTCAGGTGTGCTGGTGACTTTTGTCACCGATATGGTGGGTTTTGTGGCGTTCTTAGGCCTTGCGACGCTGATTATTCTTTAGCGCGTATCCGCACGGGCAGGGGTGCATTGCACAGCTCTAGCTTGCCTGCCTTAAACTTGGTCCAGCTATCGCGGCGGTTTCGGCGGCTTTCAAGGACTTCAGCATAAATCGCATGATCGGTACGCAAGGCCTCTAGGTTCACCTGTTCTGTAGCAGGCAGTCTGGAGCCCAATTCTGCTTTGATGATCCTTGGCTTAGTTTGACCAGAGGCGTAAAAGCCCATCGCCTCACTGCCGCGCGGCAAAGTCGCAAATTGATCCATGCCATCAACGACCCGGCCCAGAAGGGTGACGTTGCGGTCTAGCGCGCGTGGGCTGTGGCCATTGACCGCGTAGAGTTCAGCAGGGCCACCTGAATCCGCTGCCTCGTCGCGTCCTGCGCCCACCATACCATAGCAATGGGGCAACCAATAACGCTTTGCCTTCAGGTCCCAGGCCACGGGCCAATTGCGCCAGAAGCCAACTTTTGGCGCATAGACGTCGCCGTCCTTGAGTTCAAACGGCTTGAACTCAGCGCCATAGGTGCGATCAAACTCTGCGACCATCCTCCCCCCTGTAAAGCCCTGCGCGGTTGCAGCCGCTCCATCGCCCCATTGAACGACGTAATTGTCTTGGCTCCGAACAATGTCGCGGCCGTTGAAGAAGCCTTTCGCCAGCAGTTCATTTAAGGCCAGCACATGGTTAGGCGCGAAGTCCGGGGCCAAGAGAATAATCACTCTAGCCGGCGCTTGGGCTCCTGGTACGGTCGACTCGAAAAAGAGATAAAGCAGTCGGCTTTGTTCAAGTTTGGTCCAAGCGTCATTCGGCGCGGCGGTGATCAACTCTGCACTGGTCAACTCGCGCCAAGGCTTCATTGGAGATGTCTGCGAGGTTTGGGCTAGCGCCGTGCCCGAACAAACCGCCATAGCCAGAGCCCCAATGCTAAAAGCGCGCTGAAAAAGGCTCGTTTGCGTGTCCAACATGGTCTGATCCTTGCTTGATGTATCGTGTTTCGTTGACTGAAGGGTGCAGGATTGACCTCGACTTGTCGAGCGGCACCTGTGGACAAAAACGGCACCAATCCTGCAACGCCAGTTTCATCGGGCGGAATCCGTCTCTTTTTGGAACAAAAAATGTCCAGACTCACTGCGTCTCGCGCTGCATTGGACCTGATAGCCAGTTTTGAAGGCTTCCGTGCGCGTGCGGCTAAAACCCCCGACGGGCGGTGGACGCTGGGTTTTGGCCATGTTGCAACAGCACGAGAGGGCCTGTCGGTTTCGCGTGCAGAAGCAGAAGACTTACTGCGTTGGGACTTACGTCCCGTCGAAGATATGGTGCGCCAGTCGGCCTTAACCCCTCTAACTCAAAATCAATTCGACGCATTGGTGTCGTTTGCTTTCAACACTGGCGTCTCAAACTTCGCGACCAGTGACGTGCTGCGCTATTTGAACCAAGGACAGCCTATCGCTGCCGCACTTGCCATGCATGCGTGGCGTCGGGCTCGGGTAAATGGTCGTGTTCTGGTGATTGATGCACTGGTTCGGCGCAGGGCCGCAGAGGCTGCTCTGTTCCTTGAGCCCCTCGGTCCACGCCCGGCTGCGCCAAGCTCGGTTTTGAGCCCGGAAATTGATTATACGGCAGCGTTACTATCCCATGCCTCTGATCCGCGCGACGTTGCTTTTGGCGTCGGTGCAGATGGCGCGACGATTGCAACCGATCCCTCGCCGAGTTGGCTGTCCGAACCATCGAAAGCTGAGACGCCTGAGACTGTAAAAGTGCTTGCAGAAGCGATCTCATCGCCCGAACTGACGGCAGAATCGCCCCTTGAAGAGCCTGGTGCTTTAGATTCTGCTGAACCAGAAACAGAACCGTCCATCGAGGCCCCGCTGACTGTTCCGGCTGATCCTGTTGTGGTGCCTTTCCAAAATGAAGATGGTATCGCGGCAAATCAATTGGACCAAAGCCAGCGCGTGCCGGCCAATGATGGCCTGCGGACATTGGCTCCTTGGGCTCCAGAACTGGAAACGACATCTGAGACGACGATCCCCGGAGGTATCGAAGTCGAAAGTCCTCCCTTGCTTACGCCAGCCGCGCCGACCCGGGGGCTGACTTGGGTAATATTGGCGGTTGGGACCGTCTTTCTGGCTGTTGGCTTGTGGTTCGCCTATCTTTTGGGCGCGCTGACGCCAGACCCTGAGGGGAAGCCCATTAGCTTGCAGGCGATCATAGCGATCCTCTCGGCTGCGTTTGGATTTGTGGCGTTTGTGACCTCTGCTGTGTCCTTGGCCCGTGGCCAAGAAAGCGGCGACGAGACAGAGTTACTGCCCTAACCGCTTACCCTTTTGCTTGCACTCGCAGGCAGGCTCGCGCATGGTAAGCCATGCTTAGAAACTCCTATCCCAGCCTCGATTTCGACCTCGGCGAGACAGCCGACGCCATTCGTGAAACCGTTGAACGCTTTGCAGCCGCAGAGATCGCCCCGCGTGCCGCAGAGATTGACCGCAGCGACGAATTCCCGCGCGACCTTTGGCCAAAACTGGGAGACCTCGGCCTGTTGGGCATAACAGTGGACGAGGCCGATGGCGGCTCTGGCCTGGGCTATCTAGAACATGTTGTGGCGATGGAAGAAATCAGCCGGGCCTCGGCCTCGGTTGGCTTATCCTATGGTGCTCACTCAAATCTGTGTGTGAACCAATTGCGGCGCTGGGGCACGGCAGAGCAAAAAGCACGCTATCTGCCCAAGCTAATTTCTGGGCAACATGTTGGCGCATTGGCCATGTCGGAAAGTGGTTCCGGCTCAGATGTGGTCTCGATGCGCCTACGGGCTGATAAGAAGGGCGACCGCTATGTCCTCAATGGTGGCAAGTTCTGGATCACCAATGCCAAACACGCCGATACCTTGATCGTCTATGCCAAGACCGAGCCTGACGCTGCATCACGTGGAATCAGCGCCTTCTTGATTGAGAAAGACTTTAAAGGGTTTTCCGTTGCCCAAAGCCTCGATAAGCTTGGTATGCGTGGCTCACCAACCGCAGAGCTCGTTTTTGAAGATTGCGAAGTGCCAGAAGAAAATTTGATGGGCCCCCTTAACAAGGGCGCGCAGGTTTTGATGTCTGGCCTTGATTATGAGCGTGCGGTTCTGGCGTCCGGCCCGATTGGCATTATGCAGGCCTGTCTCGATGTTGTTCTTCCCTATATCCATGAGCGCAAGCAATTTGGCCAAGCCATTGGCGAGTTTCAGCTGATGCAAGGCAAGATTGCCGACATGTATGTGACGTTATCTACCACGCGGGCCTATGTTTACGCGGTAGCCAAGGCCTGTGACCGAGGACTGACCACGCGCAAGGATGCGGCAGGGGCCATCCTTTATGCCGCTGAGAAGGCGACCTGGATGGCACTAGAGGCCATTCAGTGCTTGGGCGGCAATGGCTATATCAATGATTATGCCACAGGCCGTCTTTTGCGCGATGCAAAACTTTATGAAATCGGCGCAGGCACCAGCGAAATCCGTCGCTGGTTGATCGGGCGGGAGTTGTTTAGCGAGACAGCGAGTTAGGCTTTTTGTTCATTAGGAAGAGAGAGGCCCGAGGTGATACGTCGTACTTTTTTCGCAACCCTGGCGGGCTTGGCTTTAGCCGGAACTGCACTCGCCCGGACGCCCATGCAGCCTGCAGAACCCGTGGCAGTTGCTCCCGTTGTGACGCAGGCCCCGAAAGTCTTCCTCACGACAACAATGGGCGAGATTGAGATCACTTTGGACCCTGTGGGAGCACCCAAGACCAGCGCCCACATGCTCAAGATGTTTCAGACCAATCACTTCATCGGGGCGGCTTTCTTTCGGATCGAGCCGGGCTTTATCATTCAAATCGGGGATTTGGATGCGCAATTCAAAGGCCGCTATCCACCACTTAGCCCGGTAGAGCTTGAAACAGCGACCAATAAGCATGCCAAGGGTGCGGTTGCCTTGGCGCGGGGCGATACGCTGAATTCCGGGCACTCCAGCTTCTATTTCGACTTGGCCGATAATCCGTATCTCAATGCCGACCCTAAAGCCCCACCCAACACGACCGGCTTTGCCGTCTTTGGGCGGGTAACGGCTGGCTGGGAAGTGGTCGAGGCCATGGCGAAGGTTGAACGTGCACCTACGGGCGGCCCATTCCCCGGCAAGGCTCCCGTGGTGCCCATTGTCATCACGGCCATCCGAACAGACCCGCCACCACCGCCTAAGCCAAAGCCAGCGGTTAAGGCTTCGGCTAAGGCTAAGGCTAAGGCTAAAAAGAAGCGGTGAGGGGCTTGGCGCTAATGCGCGTCATCCACCTTCAAACTATCGCGCAGCGCCCGCTTCAAAAACTTGCCCGACGCATTGCGCGGGATGGCTTCGCTCAAGAACCAGACATAGCGAGGCACTTTGTGCTTCGCCATCAGGGCCAAGCAATGTTCACGCAATTCTTGGCCGGTTAGGCTAGCATCGGGGCGCACCAGAATGGCGGCACCGACTTCTTCGCCCAAACGGTCGTCTGGCACGCCGAAGACACAGCATTCGGCAACCGCTGGATGGCGATAAGCGACAGCTTCGACCTCGACGCAATAAACGTTTTCGCCGCCGCGCAGAACCATGTCCTTCTTACGGTCCACCAAGAAGATAAAGCCATCCTCATCGATGCGTGCCACATCGCCGGTATGAAGCCAGCCGTCAGTAATGCTTTCCTTGGTGGCGTCAGGTCGGTTGAGATAACCCTTGATAACAGGTGCACCCTTGACCCACAGCTCACCCATTTCGCCCACAGGCAAGAAGTTGCCATTGTCATCGACGCAGCGGGCTTCAAAGCTTGGCATGGCGGGGCCGCAACTGGCGGGCTTGTCGACGAAGAAGTCGGCACTGACAGCGGTGATAATGCCGCAGGTTTCGGTCATGCCATAGCCGGTATTGGGTCTGGCCGTGGGAACGGAGGCATCAATCTTAGCAACCAGATCGGGCTGAAGTTGCGCGCCACCGCCGCCCAAAGTGAGCAAGCTAGAAGTATCAGTCGTGGCAAAATCGGGGTGCATGATGACTTCGCGGGCCATCGTCGGTACGCCACTCATCGCCGTTACCTTTTCGGTTTCAATCAAGCGCAGCGCTTCTCCCGCATCCCATTTGTACATCAGGACCATGGTGCCACCGCTCGCCGTGGCGACATAGGCGGCGCAATTATTGGCGGTGACGTGGAAGAGGGGCGTCGTGATCAAGCCAACAGGTGGATTTGGTGCCGGCACGCTGGCGGGGTCTATGCCGTTGGCGCGCATAGTTGCTAAGCCTTGGACTTGCGCTGAAAAGCTCATGTTCATCAGATTGGCGACACACCCGCGATGCGTTAGTTGCGCCCCTTTTGGGAAGCCTGTGGTGCCTGACGTATAGAAGATGCAGGCGTCATCATCTGGATCAACGTCTACTTCGGGCATGGCACCGCCACCGGCGATGACCTCTTCATAGGGTACAACTCCATGCGGAAGCGTGTCGCAGCGCACGCCCACAATCGTGATCCCCTCGGCCATCTGTGGCCGCTCCATCACACGGGCCAGACGTTCGGAATCGCAAAACAAGACCTTGGGATCAGAATCCTTCAGGCCATATTCAAGCTCATCGGTGATCCACCACGCATTCATGCCGACGCATGCGACGCCAATCGAGACACAAGCCCAATAGAGCAGCATCCATTCAGGATAGTTACGCATCGCCACGGCAACCCGGTCACCCCGCCGCACGCCTTGGCCCCAAAGCCAAGCGGTAATGGCATTCACCTTCTCATGCGCTTGGCCATAGGTGATGCGCTCATCCTGATAGACCAGATAATCCCGCTCGCTAAAGGCCGCAGTCGACAGCCAGACGGCACGGATATTGGGCGGGGCGTGCTTGAAGTTGCGAACTTGGCTGCCGCGCACCTCGATCTCTTCGATCTCGAAAGGCTGTCCAGCTGAAGTTAGTTCGGTCCAAGCTTGCTTAAGTTCTTGATAGTGCATATCGCCCCCCGGATTTGTTTGATTGCGCGCTTTTTGGATGCCCGCTTTGGTTGGCCAATTGTATCCGGTGTTGTGGGGAATGGGTCAAGTGGGGTGCATCA
>JBEIEG010000077.1:0-9863 GCA_040383035.1 Hyphomonadaceae bacterium
AAAGGCTTGGGGATGGTGCACAGGCCGCGCGCCACCTCTGGGCGGTTCAACAGGTCGGCCAAAGCCAAGCTATCCTCATGCTCTAACGGGCGAAGCAATAGGCGCGGAGTCAATAAGGCGGGTGTCATGGCCTCGGTCTCCTTTCTGCTTCAGCGATGTCGCGACGCATAACTTGCGTGGGTGAAGTTTTGCCGGTTGCCAGGACGTTCAACTCGCGAATCGCATCGACCTTGTAGAAGCCAAGTTTCTCAAGCACGTGACCAGATTGTGTGTTTGCCGTGGCAAAGCCAGCCACCAAATAGACCGGATCGAGGTCCTCAATACCCGCCGCGATCAAAGCCTTCCCGGCTTCGGTTGCAAATCCTTGACCCCAGTAAGGAACGCCCAGCCAATAGCCGAGTTCCCAGGCAGAGCTGCCATCGAGCGTCATTCGGTCCATCCAATGCAGACCCATCGCGCCCATAAAGCCGTCTATCTTATGCTCAATCGCAAAAACGTAGTCTTCTTGACCAGCCCAGAGTTCTGGCTGTTTCTTCAACCACTCTTCGCCATCTTCTTGGCGGTAGGGGTGGGGCATGCGGGACAGATTGCCCGATACGCGCAGATCATTGGCCAAGCATACAATGCGGGCCAGGTCCGTCATTTGCATTGGGCGCAGGGTAAGGCGGCTGGTGTTAATCTGTGTACGCATGGCAAGGTCTCCGTCAGGAAACCCGCGCGGGGTGGGGGGAGATTAGCCCGAACCGAAGAGGGGTTCGAAGGACACATTTGCATCAGGGCATAACGCAAACGGGGGGCCGGTGATCCGGCCCCCCGCGCGGGAAATGGTCTGTTTGACCGGATCACCCCTTTCAGGGGGACGATCCGGAGTGGTTCAGGACCGTCTTATTCTGCTGCTTCCGCAATCGGCATAACGGAGACAAAACATTTGTCGTCGCGCTTGCGGGTAAATACGACCTGGCCATTGGCGGTCGCAAAGAGGGTGTGGTCGCGGCCAAGGCCGACGTTTGCACCAGCAAAGAACTTGGTGCCGCGTTGACGCACGAGGATGTTGCCCGAAACAACCATCTCGTTGCCGAACTTCTTGACGCCAAGACGCTTGGAGTGCGAGTCGCGACCGTTGCGTGACGAGCCGCCGGCTTTTTTATGTGCCATGTGTCAGTCTCCTGTGCGCTTGGTTACGCGTTGACGGCAGTGATGTGAACGACACTGCCCCATTGGCGGTGGCCGTTACGGCGACGATAGGTCGAGCGACGGGTCTTTTTCATCACCATCACTTTGTCGCCCTTGCGGGTTTCCAGCAAAGTTGCGGCAACGGTTGCGCCAGCCACGAGTGGGGCACCGACTGTTACGCCAGCTTCACCGCCAACCATCAGCACGTCGCTGAAAGTCACGGCGCTGCCTGCTTCGCCTTCTAATTTCTCAATCACAAGCTTGTCGCCTGCAGCGACTTTATATTGCTTGCCGCCAGTTTTGATCACCGCGAACATCGCGCTGTTCCTTGATAAGGGGCGAACGGACCAGACCGGGGATCGGGATGGTGTTCGCGGAATAAACGAAAGCGCCCGCCATGACGGCGAGCGTTAGGGAGGGTGTCCTTAAAGTCGCAAGCGCCCGAAGTCAATTGAGAATGCTGATGTTCGCGGCGCTTTATGGCGCCTTGCGGTCAAGAAATTCCAGCGGAGCTAATCATAGGCCCGCGGCACGCGCGCAGCAGAAAAGCCAAGTAGACGCGCTTGTCCATTCTCAATGCTGATTTCAATCGGTGCCGACAATGCCGCGATGGCCATACCATTGGGCTTAAGCGCCCCTTGTCCGCGAATCTCGCCTTGCCATTGGCCCTCTGGCGTGACTTTTAATTGGCCGGTACCGGCATCAAAAGACAAAGGACCCCAGGCAATTTGGGCTGCCATGATCGTAAACTCGCCCTGAGCTTGTGCCCACGCCTTGGTTGACCTCAATAAGGTCTGGCCTTGGCTGATTGGACCCGTGAAGCGCACATGGTCGATTTTGTTGCCCAGAATGGCCGCAGGGCCTTCAGGCAGGGCGCTAAGTTCTAAAGCGGATAAGTCCAACGCGAAGGCAAGTCGGCTGGTGTCTTTGGGGTCCGCGATCAAGTGAAGGGCACCAGCTCCGGTTCGCCATAGCCCTGATGGATCAGCCGTTCCTGCCTGCAAGCCTTGGAACGTCAATGAGAACCGTGCCAATTGGCCTTCTTTTAGGCGCAGGCTGGCCTTTAGGTCTGTCGCTTTCAACGGACGCATTGGCCCGCCTGGTAGCTTTAACTTGGGCTCAAGCGCCCCTTCAAGGGCCCACAGGTTCAGATTGAACGGCGAAGCGGCTGCGACAAAGCGGGAGGCTTCAAAGACAAAGCCCGTGCCTGTCTGAACCCGAAGACCTGTAATGCGCGCTTCAAATCGGTAAGGGAAGCCCGTGACCTTGACGTTTTCCTGAGGCAGAGCGGGTAAAGCCTGCGCGACATACATCTGGATTCTTTGCGCCGTCTGTGTCCAATAGACATAGTATCCAGCTAGAACGAGGCCACCTAAGGCAAGTGGGATGATAAGGCCGCCGAGCGACCCAGACCGGGTTTCAGACATTAGTCGCCACCGCCGCCACCGCCATCGCCGACGCCGCCGCCATCGCCATCGCCATCTTGTTTGGGTGGAGCTTTTTGACCACCATTGGAATCAACCGGTCCGGCCATACCGCCCCCGTCACCACCATCACCATCTTTCTTCTTGCGGGCTTCGCGAACAGAAATTTCTGCGTAATGCTCTTCCAGCAAGGCTTGGCTTGCGCCTTCAATCCGGCTCTCGAGCAACTCCATAAAGGGGCCGCGCTTTAGGCCAGGCGGGATGACGGGCAGAAACTCAAACACCACTTTGCCCGGCCGACGCCAGATACCCTTGGCGGGCCAAGATGTGCCTGTGTTGAGGGCTAGCGGCACGCAGGGCACACCGAGCAACATATAAATTGCGGCAACGCCTGGCTTATAGTCGGGCGCGGAACCAATCATTTGGCGCGTGCCCTCTGGGAAGATAATGATGGGACGGCCTTCGTCCATTCGTTCTTTTGCTTGCGCTACCAAAGTCTTCAGCGCACTCATGTGTCCTGAGCGGTCAATGGCGATTAGACCCGCCTTGCGACAATACCAGCCAAAGATCGGTAGGTTTAGCAGTTCCTGCTTCAGCACGTAAACGGGCAAATTTGTAAAAAGCGTTGGCATAATCGTGTCCAGAACGCTTTGGTGCTTGGCTGCGATTATGATCGGGCCTTCGGGCAGATGTTCTAGCCCGCGCACTTCATAGGTAATGCCACCAATCCATTTCGCGCCAAAGCGCATGGCTTTGGCCCAAGCCTCCATGACGCGCGCGCCTCCCAAAGGCGATAGGAACACATAGGGCGCGCCTAATGTGCCCACGATCAGCACGCAGCTCCACATCCATACCATCAATAAGAGCGACCGGATTAAGGTCATGGAGTCTTTCCTTTGTGAAACAGACCGACCTGTTTCAGCGCAATTTCAACATCGCCGTCCAAAAGCCCGCGCCCGATAGAGACAAGATATTTGCCATATTCCAGCGCTAGAGCCCGGGTAGGGCGGTCATTCTTCCACCAATCGCCATCAAATTCACGCGTGGTCTGCACAGGGTAGGGGATCAGGACCACATCGGGAATAGCGCGGCGCATCTCAAACAGGCTGCGCGGCATATGATAAGCGTCAGTGATGACAACCAAACTTTTGATTTGATGGACCTGCACCCAGATAGCAGCCTCTTCGGCATTGCCAATTGTGTCGGTCGCCCGGCGGCCGATATCGATGCAGCAGGCGTAAGTCTCTTCCGCCCCGCCAGCAACTACACGCACCTCCTTTGCGGTGGTCACACGATTAACGCCAGAGATCAATAAACGCGGCACGGCCTTGCTCTCAACAAGCTTGACGCCGGCAATCAGTCGCTGGTCTGACCCTCCGGTCAAAGCCGCCGCGCCATTTGCGCGGATAGGTCCGCTTGGGGTTTTAAGGGCGGTCACGTGGTCGCCAAACCGGATGAAACCAACCAAGAGACTTAGGCCGCCGAGAAGACTTAGAACAAAGATCAGGCGAGAAATAAACGTCGACGACCGCACAACCGTGCCCGATGGGCGGTGCAGCCCCCGTTCACGGGTCTGTCGTCGGGGCCATGCCATCTCACACCAAATCCCTCAAAGTTTCCCGTGCAGCGAGGTCAGCGGCAACGGCACTAGCGCAAGCTGTCACAAGGGGTGCGACCAGCAATATCCATAAGTCTGTCCAATTCAACAAGGGCGCACCGCTCGTAAAGTCAGACGCCCCAAAAGCGAATACGGCCGAACCGATCAATGCGATCAAACCGGCCGCAGTGGCACCCAATAGGCCTGCCACAAAACCCAGCCGCAAAAAGCGGATTTGAACCTCGCGAGCCACAAAGGAATCCTTTGCTCCAACAAGATGGAGGATGTTGACAGCTTCCCGTCGTGTTTCGAGTGCAGCGCGCGCAGCAAACCCAATTGTCGAGATCGCTGCAATCACTAACGCCACTAACGCCGAGATGGCTACAATGCGAACAACGGTTGAGGTGCGCAGCACCTCGCCCGTAAAGCGGCTGTGATCATCCACAACGAAACTATAGCCCGCGGCCTTCAGGGCTTTTTCGATGTCGGCCTTCACATTGGTTTGCCCAGCTGTCACGCCCACTTCAATCAAACGCGGCACGGGAAGCGCATCCAATGTTGAGCCCATATCGGTGCCATAGTTACGCAATAAGTCCTTCGCGCGTTCGCGGCTCATAGCTTCGCTGCGCGTCACGCCTTGCACGCGTCGGACAATTTGGGCCGCCCGGGTCAAATCTGCATCCGTACGGGGGCTTTGGACCACCACGCTCATCGCACTCTTGAGATCGCTGGTCCAAGTATTGGCGACTCTAAGCCCGGCTGAAGCACTAAGCCCTGCTAAGCAACCCAAAGCACACATAATCGATACAACGATGGTCAATGGGCGCGCTTGTCTCGAATCGGCTGGCAAAAGCGCGCGATCTGAGTCGCGGGTGATCTGTCTCCAAAACGATTGCAGTGCGCTGATCATTGATCTGCCTTTGGTGCCAGGCTTAAGCCGGGGGCTTGGGTTAACTCGCCGGCCTCCAATCTAAGCACAGGGGCCCCTGAACGCCGCACCAAGTCAAGATCGTGCGTTGCAATTACGACTGTTGCACCCAGCTTATGAAGTTCAATGAACAACCGAATGATCCGGGCGCCCATTTCGGGGTCAACGTTGCCGGTCGGCTCGTCAGCGATCAGGAGAGAGGGTTTGCCAACCACGGCCCGAGCGATAGCCACGCGTTGCTGTTCTCCACCTGATAGCGTTTCTGGCAAGGCATTAATTCGACCGCCAAGCCCGACCCAGCGCAGCAAATCATCCACATCTTCTGCATAATTGGCCAGAGGCACGTCGCGCACACGAAACGGCATGGCGACATTATCAAACACGGACAAATGGGGCAGCAGCCGGAAGTCTTGAAACACCACACCAATTTTGCGCCGCAACATCGGCAGATCGTCACGACCGGCGCTTCCGACATCCACGCCGAACAAATTGGCCCGCCCATGGCTAGGCCGCAGCGCCAGATACATGAGTTTCAATAGTGTCGATTTGCCCGCACCCGATGGACCCGTCAAAAAGTAGAAACCACCGCTCTCCAACTCAAACGACACATTGCGCAAGGCTTGGGTGCCGGAGCCGTAGGTGACGCCAACTTTATCAAAGCGGACAATCGGTCCGCCCTCTCGATAGGCAAGGGTGCGAGTTTTTTCATTCATGAGTAGACTCTGAGAGCGAATAAGCGCTTTTTTATGGTTGCGCTAGCCGGGTGATTCGTCTCTTTCATGCTACTCACATGCCCTCAATGTTCTGCGAAATACAATGTCGCTGACGGTGCGATCCCATCGTCGGGTCGCACTGTCCGCTGTGCGGCATGCGGAAACTCGTGGCGGGCCATGCCTGCAGGTGCCATTAGCTACAATGCAAACCCCCAAAAGGTACCAAGCGCGGCCGAAACAAAGAAGGCAGGTCTGCTGGCAAAATTGGGTCTTGGCAGCAAGAGAACCAAGCCTGGCAAGCTAGAACCCCATGAAGTGGCGCGGAAAAAAGCGCTGGACCAAATCAAGACTACCAATCGCTTTGCAGCAGGAATTCCGTGGGCGATTAGTCTCAGCCTGTTGATCGGAGCATTAGGTGCTGCCGCGATTTATCGCACAGACATTGTGCGCGTGTGGCCGAAATCAGCCAGCGCGTTTGCCGCGGTGGGCCTGCCTGCCAACCTGTATGGGGTTGATATTCGCGATATCACCATTACTGCCTCAGCCGATGCCAAAGGCCCCAAGATTGAAGTCAAAGGCGTGTTGCAATCGGTATCTCGCACATCGGAATTCATTCCATACCTCAAAGTTTCACTGGTTGACTCAAAAGGCTTAGAGCGCCTTTCTTGGATGGTAGATCCCGGTGTCGAGAACTTAGGCCCCGGCAAGGCCCATGCGTTTGCTAGTTCCCGCTCCAATCCCGTGCGCGGCACCCTGAAGGCCGTGATCACCTTCGCGGACCCGCCCCGCAAAGGCCGTCGTCCAAAGCCAGAGCCACCGACCGGCAAGTCAGGCCTGATGGGTGCACAACCCGCCGCACCGGCCAAGCCAGCAGATGTTCCCATGGTCGATCATGGCGAAGGCCATGATGCCCCTGTGGCTGCGCGTTAAGCAAGAGGATCGCAGGCGTGACAGCACAGTTGGATATTCTGGTTTCGGCACAAGAAATTGACAGCCGCATTCAAGACCTGACCGCCCAGATTGCAGGCAGGCTCGACGAAGATGCTGTCGTCGTTGGCCTGTTACAGGGCGCATTTATCTTCATGGCCGATGTGGTGCGTGGTCTGGCCCGCCACGGAAAAACCCCCCGCACCGACTTCCTTTGGCTGTCGAGCTATGGCGATGCGCATGAAAGTGGTGGCCGCATCAATGTGTTGGCCGATCTGCAAAAGCCCATTGGTGGACGACAAGTTCTGATCGTCGATGATGTCTATGATACCGGCCGGACGATCTTGTTTGCCAAATCCTACCTAGCCTCCAAGGGCGCGAGCGAGGTCTTGACCTGTCTCTTGGCACGAAAGCCTTTAGCAGCAGAACTTCCTGCGCCAGATTATCTGGGCTTTGACCTGCCAGACCGGTTCTTGGTTGGCTATGGGCTCGATGACGCAGGCCGGGGCAGGGGTCTGCCGGATATTTGCGCCGTCAGGGCTTAGGGTCCGCTGGGGGCTCAGTCGGCTCAATCTTCAGACGCGCCAAGATTTGCGGCCAACGCACCGCAACCCAAACCAACGACCACGCATTGCCAAGAAAGACAACAGGCACAGCCCATAGAAGGCGGGTCTTAAGGTCTTTTTCCACGACCCAGACCGCAAATCCATAGAGCAAGAAACCGAGATAGAGATCGACAAGAGAGACTTGCCCCCACGGCATCGCCGTGATGGCAGCAAACTCTGCTCCAAAGTCACCCCGCACACTGGCCCAGCCAATGAGGGCGGTGAAGGCAATGGCGAGGATCAGGCAGAGCAGTCGGATGGGATGGGTCATAGGGAGAGATTTAGCACGATTGCGCGCAAGTTCGAGGTTTCTTTGCGTTTATTGAAATCGCGGCGCCAGTCCGACGTTTAAGCCTTCTTATGTCGCTTTGCGTGATATCGCCCGACCCAAAGGTGTATTCGCTTAAACATTTGGTTCATACCGTAAAAAACAATCGCAAAGACAATGCTGCCGACCAGAACGAAACCAGTGCTTTCAATCTCTAGGGGCTTGCCCTCGAACAATCGTAGGCCCAGCCTACCGCATGCGTAGATCAGGAATGCTAGCACTAACTCTTTCATGCCGTCCTCATTCTGTCCAAGAATCTACGTAGTCAATCATCATCTTACACCACTTTAGGTGAAATTTCTCACCTCTTCAAGGTGGTTCCATGAGGCGGCGTTCTCGCAAAATAGCAGTTTCGTGCTTTGGCAGCGCGGACTTGGACCTATAGTAAGGTTGAGACAGATTTACGGGATGAAGCATGGTCACGCTCAATAAGATTTACACGCGCACCGGGGATGATGGCACAACCAGCCTTGCCACAGGTGAGACCGTGCCGAAGTTTGATGCGCGCGTGGAAGCCTATGGCGCGGTCGATGAAGCCAATGCCGCCATTGGTGTCGCGCGCTTGCACAGTGCCGCAGACGCCGAACTCGACGCGATTTTGGGCCGCATCCAAAATGACCTTTTTGATCTGGGCGCGGATCTGGCGACGCCTGAACGTGGTAAGCCTTTAGCTTGGGAAGCTCTGCGTATTTTGCCTAATCAAGTGACCCGGCTGGAAAGCGAAATCGATGCGATGAATGGGGCCATCCCAGCGCTTGATTCCTTCATTCTGCCCGGTGGGACCGCGCTGTCAGCCTATCTGCACGTTGCACGCACTATAACGCGGCGGGCAGAGCGGCAGGTGGCTTTCTTGATGCAGACTGAAGGCGAAGTCGTCTCAGACGCTGTATTGCACTATCTCAACCGGCTCTCGGACCTATTGTTTGTGGCTGGCCGTCGCGCCAATGCCAATGGCGCTGAAGATGTAAAATGGGTGCCTGGCTTAACGCGCTAGGCAGACGGGTTCCCGAAGGCCTTACTGGGCAACGTCTTCCACAATTCTAAACTCAATCCGCCGGTTCTTGGCGTCAGCCTCGGCATTGCCAGCGGCATCCTTTGGCTGGGTCTCGCCATAGCCTGAGACGCCCAACAAGCTGGCCGGAACAGACTTAGATACGAGGTAATCGGCGACGGATTGCGCGCGCCGCTCTGACAAGGCTTGGTTGGCCGTGGCGTTGCCGCGCGCATCAGTATGCCCGCCCAACTCCACCCGATACGTCTCACAGCGCTTTGCGACAGCTGCTAGAGCATCCAGCAAAGGCTTAGACTCTTCGGCCAGCACCGCACTGCCCGAACCAAAATTGATCACCCGGCCATCGAGCAGCGTGTCGTAAGCAGTTTGGCAGGCTTTTGCATCGGGGGTCTTCCCCATGGTGGAGGCCGCGTCCGGCGCATCGGCCATCTTTTGCCCATCGAGTGTGATGGCGTTCTCCAGCGCGAGCACGATGCCAACATGGCTTGGATCGCTCAAGATCGCCTGCTTCACCAACTCAAACGCCCGCAAGCGATCTTCCGCTTCATCTGTATCGCCTGTGACGGTTAGGACGCCCGATTTAAGCGACACTTCGGCGAAACCAAACTTTCCCTTTTCCAAGGCTTGGCGTGCAATTTCGCGCCAATCGGTCATTTTCGGAGCCTCGGCCGTGGTTGCTTCGTCAAGCGTTGCAGGCTTGAGAGGACCGGTAAGCGAAAGACCGGTGGCCGCCAGAGCCGCGAAGATCGCAATGGCCACGCCTGTTCCCGAAGCAAGGGTTTTCCGGCGACGCTGCGACTTTCCGCTCATGACGCTAACTTTCTATGAAAAGCACGCCCGAGGCTGCTTACAGACAGAATCTATACAGATTGTCTAACCCTGCTCTCCCCCAGTGTCACCTTGATTCCTGTATCAAAACACCGTGTGGTGGGGCAGATGGCAGGCCGATATCAGGCAGATTGATTGCCGCCTGCGCCATGTCGCGATAAACACCGCCTCCATCTTTTCTCCCACCGGGCTTAGACATGACCGAAACGAAACCAAATGCGCCGAGCCGTCCGCTTGCTCGCTCGCCGCGTGGCTTTATTGATCGCCGGGCCGACGCCTTATTGGCCGAGCGCAGCGTCGTGGAAAAAGTCCTGCGGGTCTATGAATC
>JBEIEG010000078.1:0-9784 GCA_040383035.1 Hyphomonadaceae bacterium
CATTGTTGTCGATAGCCGCGGCAGAAGTCGCGATCAGCGCGCCTGCGACCAACATGGCGATAAAAATGTTGCGTTTCATGTCCATCACTCTCCTAAAGCGCGACCTGTCCTGCGGCGCGCCTGTATCAGGGGCTTAGAATATGCCGGGATTGGCCTGTGCTGCTTTGTCGAGCTCACGCTCCAGTTTCACCCGCACATTTTGCTCAATCTTCATATTGATGTTCAGATTGATCTCGATCGGCCTGTCGGGCACTTGCAGACGGATCGTTGGTGTGCAGCCAGCAATACCAGCCAGCCCAACAACGCTTATTGCAAGAAGACTGTGACGCATGGGATCTTCCTTATCAGCACGGGCCTATCCCGTAAGACAGTCATAGCATGACTATCCCCATGTGAACCCCCCATGAATTTCTCAATACACAGCGGTTCATTTCTCAAAACAAGAAAGCGCCCCAGAATGACCCGGGGCGCCTGCGCTTGAAGTGCTAATGACTAAGATTTTAGTTTGCGATGCGCGTTGTTCCAGAGCCCGACTGGGCAATCGAGGTCGAACCGATGGCTTCACGACGCATCGAGTCGATGCGGGCACGGAATGCGTTAAAGCGCGCCAACTGCTCTCCCTGCAAAGCCTGACCCGTTGGGACGCCCACACCCATTGGGTTGATGGCTTGACCGTTACGGCGAACTTCAAAATGCAAGTGCGGGCCAGTTGAACGTCCCGTGTTGCCGACATAAGCAATCACATCGCCTTGCTTCACCCGGTCACCGGGGCGCAAGCCAGCTGCAAAGCGCGAGATATGGCCATAACGGGTCGACCATGTTCCGTCATGGGAAATATCAACCACATTGCCATAGCCACCCATGACGCTGGCTCGTGTTACGACGCCATCACCAGCTGCCAAAATTGGCGTGCCAATAGGTGCACCAAAGTCCACGCCTTCATGAACTCGGGTATAGCCCAAAACGGGATGAACACGGCTGCCATAGCCAGAAGTCAGACGAGCACCATTGATTGGCGTCCGCATCAAGAACTTACGAGCCGAGCGGCCAGCGGCGTCAAACCAGTCAGACGATACAGAGCCAGGAGGCTGAAACCGATATAATTGGATGGTGCGTCCACCGGCTGTCGTCATGCGGGCGAACACAGGCTCGCCCTCGCGTACCACTTGCCCACGCAAATCCGAAACCCGGTCGTACATCAGTTCAAACTCGGTGCCTGGAGCAACTTCGCGTTCGAAGTCGACGTCATAAGCAAAGGCTTGAGCAATCGAATCAGCGGCACGGTCAGGCGCACCTAATTCGCGCACCGCATTAACCAAGCCATTTTGCCCGATTACGCCGGCAATACGCAAAGTCTTGCGCTGCATATTGGTCGTCATCTCACGGGCACGGAACACATTGTCGATGCCACGCGTTACGGTGATAGAACGCTCAGCTCCACTCGCGAGATTGAACCCGGCCAGCCGATTACCACCGGCGCTTGGCTGCATGAACACGGTTACTTTGTCATCGCGGCGGACGTCGCGCGGATCGAGGCTACGCGCTAAGGAACGCACGGCGCTGGCGACATCATCGCGCATCGCACCGGCACGGATCAGGGCTTGTTCAAGCGTTTCACCGCCCCGGATCGATATCGTTTGACGGTCAGACTGGCCAGTGCCTGCGGCAAAGGCCATATGCTCAAGATTTGCGTTCTGAGCGTAAGCAGTATGAACATTTCCAGCGGAGGCGATAAAGCCGATCGCACATCCCAAGCTTAGCTTGAGTGCGAGATTGAAGGCAGCGCGACGATTTGTCGTGTGTCTCAAAAGCTAACCCCTTCAGCCGTTACGAGTACGAAGGTACCCTTCACAGATTAAGATCGGGTGTGATTCCCGCCCCGTTTAACCATACCTTCGCAGTTTTTTTTCTTATTGTGTTGCTTGGAATACACAAGTTTCAGCACAGAGCAACCCCTGCTCTCAGTATGTGTAAAGTTTCGCCCCTGCATTTGCCTCTTTTTGAACACTTTTGATCGCAGTTTGGTACAGGTTGAAGTGCCTATGATTAGGGGGTCGAGAAACCGACCGGAGCAGGGTATAGAGCTTGTATGAATGACCGAGTCCCGCCTCATGATGACCTCAAGTCTGAGACTGCGACTCCAAGCGTTAACAAAGTTAACCATCTGAGTCGTAAAACTTATCTACGTGGAACCTCGCGCTTTTGGGGCCTTGGAATCCTCGGTCTCGCTACCGCTGCAAGTTTGGGCTGGATCTGGCGAACCGATCTGGCGGAATCAGGTGTTCAGTCGCTTCTGCGTCAGCGTGGAATCGAAGGTGGGATTTCATTCACAAAATTGTCAGTTAATCAGGCGATGGTCCGGGATCTACGGTTAGGCCCTGCTGCAGACCCAACTTTACTTCTGCCGATGGCGACATTGAGCTGGCACTTCGATGTCCGAAGCGGCCGTTTGGTCATTGATCGCCTCGAAGCGCAGGGCGCCAGACTCCACATTGGGATGACCAAGGCTGGAGAGCCTGACTTTGGAGCCCTGAAGCCCTTCTTGATCCCGTCAGACAAACCAAGCCAAGTACGCTTAGCCGATGTGGTGCTTCGCGACACCTTATTGAGCTTTGACAGCCCTATGGGCAGGGGCGAGGCGCGCATTCAAGCGACAGGGGGTGACCAACAAGGCTGGCGGGTTCAGATGCTGGTCAATCCGCCTAAAGAAGTTTCCGCTGTGCCCAGCGATCGCCCACTAGCCTTTGGGCTCGCGCTTAAACCGGGGCAAAAGAACAAGGACGGCCAGCAGAGCCCAACCGAGATTGGCTTGGCGCTTCAGCCCGATGGTCAAAGCTATCGCTGGGGTGACCTGCAAGTCGATCGCATCGCCGGGGTAGCACAAGCGCTTGTGGTTCTCGATGGAAAAGGTGGCACGCGGGTGGAAACGCGCGCGATTGCGCTTAACGCTCAAAAAGCGCGCCTGCAAACTGCTGAACTACAATCCCCTTTGTTACGAGGTGGTACGGGCCAATGGCAGCATCAGGTCGCGGGAAGTCGTCCTTGGTCCGAGACGGGATTTGGCGCGCTGATTGGCCGGCTTGAAGCCAAGTCCGTTCAAACTTCCCAAGGCACACTTCAAAATCTTAGCCTAGATTTTTCGACCGCCCGCACGCAAAAAGGCCTAACTCGCTTCGATATAAAGGGCCGCGGCGTAAAAATTCTCACTGCCCCGGCCTTGGGTTGGCAGGCCAGCAGCGCAGAGCTTTCAGGCTTTGCACAAGCGGTTTTGAAAGACCTGCGGCAGGCGCCCGAGGCAGTTTGGGGAAGCCAAACCCAGTTGGCTTGGACGAACTTAGTCTCGCCATCGACTACATTAGCTGATCCTGTGTCCGGCAAAGCCGGGCTAGGCTTTGTCTATGGTCCAAAGAAAGCTGAAGTGCGCTTGAGTGAACCGGTCGACTTGGCCCTGCGCTCTGGGCCCAAGCTAAGCTTTGTCCCAGATCCTAAAAGGCCACCCTTAGTCCGCTTCGACTTAGCCAAGTCGGATGCAGCACCCTTAGAGGCTTTCGGTGCTGGCGATTTTGTCATTCAAGCGCCGAACTCTGGCAGGGGCCAAGGGAGATTGGAAGACTTCAGTTGGAACCCTTCTGGCTGGACCTTGGCCGCGCGCAACTTCAGCCTGACAAATATTCCTATGCCGGGCAGCAGGTCGGGGCTTTTGATTTCAGGCAACGTGAACGAGGTATCTTTAGCTGCCAAGGCAGGCGAGGTTCCCGTCGGCGCTGGACGTGGCACCTTAGAAATTAATGCCCAAGCAGGTGCAGCAGGCCTCGGCCTTGGAACTGGACGGGCAAAGCTTATCGGTCAGGTGCGTGGCGATGGGCGAACCTTGTTGGTGTCCGTTGCAGGGCCGGTTGAAGGCTTTGGCAAGAATGGTCCGGGCGCGCGACAAGGCCGCTTGGCGCTTGATGCCAAAGCTACCCGCGCGAACGCGATCTGGACCATTGATCTCAATGGCCAAGTCGGCATGGAAGGGTTTCGCTCACCCCACTTAAATGTGCTTGACCTGACAGGGCGGCTAAAGGGCCGAGCGCGTGTGGGCACTTTGCCAAACGTCACGCGCCCAAGGCAAGGCGTGGACGGGCTAAGTTTGGCGGACCTTAGCAAATGGGATGCTAATCTGACCTTTGATGGATCTGTAGACCGCCTGAACGCCGATGGATTTGGCATCCGCGTAGGCGTTCTAAAAATGCCTATCATCGCACGCGGAGACGGCCGATCTGTCGAGGCGAGCGGGCAGGCTTCCCTTGTTGCCTCAACTTTAGCCCTTGATGAAACCCAAATAGATGACGTTCAGGCTGAATTGCCGTTCCGATTTGGCGTTAGTGAAGGCCGAGCACCTGCTTGGCAGGCAAATACAACAATCAGTGCCGCCGCTGCTTCCCTGACCTCTGGCGACAGCGTTGTTGAGGGACTGCGTGTTAATGGGCCGGTGCAAGCTATACCTGCCGAGGAAGGGTCGGGGATATTGGTCCGGGGCGACACCTGCCTGTCAGTTTCTGCTGAGCAAGGCCGCTTTCCTGGCGACGCCACCGTCGGACCTGTCAAAGCAAGCTTTTGCCCAGATCGTCTCGAACGCTTTGCCAGCTTAACCGGCAATGGCTTTATCCTTTTCGCCGATGCTAGATTTGAGCCCTTAGAATTACGCTTGGGGGCGCTAGAAGATGGTAGGTCGCTGCGGGTGGGTGCCATCCGTGGTGATTTTAAACCTTCAGCCACAGGCGGCTGGCAATTGGATCTAACGTCGAAAGAAGTTGGCTACATGTTCAAGCTGCCCGATGGCGGGTTTGCAGAGCTTAATGCCCAAGACTCGTCGTTGCGCCTAACCCCAGACAGCAGTGGCATGACCTTACGCGGGCAATTGGCCGGATTGCGGGCCAAAGGTCTGCCTGTTGAGATATCAGGAACCGCGACAGCCGACCTGCAAGCGCGGCGCACTGGCCTTGTTGGCAACCTTGCATTTGAAAACCTCCTCGTGCGGGATGTGCCGACCTATTTCCCGGCATTAGATGACAAAGGCCAGCAGGTTGAGCGCCCTGCCCGCTTTGGCATGTTGTCGCTTACCGGAGAAGGCACCATCAATGGCAGTCAAATCGACATACAAAGTGACATCAGCTTGGCTGAGTCCGGCGGCTTTTTGGCGCGTGCGATCTTAAACCATAATGCCGAAACTGGCCTTGGCCGCTTGGACGCATTGGCGGAGTCGATCTCCTTTGGCCAAATGCCCAAGGATTCGTATGGCATGTTTAAACAATGGAATCGTCCACTTGATGCCGATGACATTATTCCCGCACTGCAAGGGGTGATCTTGGATGTAGTTGGCGATGTCTCCGGATCAGCTTCCATAGCTTGGGGACCAAATCAGTCGACTGTTTCAGACGCCAAATTGTCGACGGCCAATCTCGACTTCTTGACCTTGCTTGGCCAAGTGACAAATCTGACCGGTGACTTTTCTCTCGACGATTTGTTGAAAGTGCGCTCTGCCGGCCAGCAAGGCTTTACTGTCGCGCAGTTTGACCCGGGTCTACCAATCGAGGATGTCAATGTGGTCTTCGCTTTGCCCGGCGATAACACCTTGCAGCTAATCGATGCTAGTTGGCCATTTGCCGACGGCAAATTATCTGTCCGTCCCGCAAGCTGGACCTTCCGCGACGGCGACCAAGCCTTTGCTGTTGATGTTGAAGATGTCGACCTCGCCAGATTTTTGGGGCTAACAAAAATCCCGAACCTGCAGATTGACGGCAGAGTGTCCGGCGTTTTCCCGATTGAAGCGCGCAATGGCAGCGTTGAAATTGTCGGTGGCAGATTGCAAGCGCGCGAAGGCGGCGGCAAAATTCGCTATACCGGCCCGATCCCAGGCTCTGACCCCAAAACGCCACCCAAAAAGCTGCCTTGGTATCAAAGATGGTTTGCGCCTAAACAACCCACCCCCGCAGAAATCGCGGCGCAAGCCCTCGCGGGCATTGAGTATGAGATAGATGTGATCACGGTTGACGGTCGCATTACGGGCGACATGACCTTGGGTGTTGTTCTCGTCGGGGCCAATCCACAAGTCCTGTCTGGCGTGCCGATCAAGCTCAATGTGAAAGCCACCCTACCCGTCGGCCAAATGACGGATATGGCCACCCGCTTCTTCGAAAGCGCCACAAACGCGGATATGCTCAAGGAATTGGACAAGCTTGACCGGTCGCGTAACGGCCCGGGCTTCATTCCCACTCTGGAAGAAGACAAAGCAGCCCAAGCCCAAAAATCTAGGCCTTAGACTGGATAAGATATCCTGCCCAATTCAGGCTTGACCTTCCCATAAGGCTTGGCCAAGACATTAGCGAAGCAAGAACAATCGGGGGGAGCAGCGCTAATGACCTTACCAACAGCATTTCAGGGGCGCTTGCGCCTGCCCATCGTGGCCGCGCCCATGTTTTTGGTGTCCGGCCCGGAATTGGTTACAGCCTGCTGCAAAGCTGGCATCTTGGGAACCTTTCCCGCCCTCAACCAACGTACCAGTGAAGGCTATAGCGAGTGGTTGGATCTTATCCAAGCCGCTTTGACGCCGCAAGATGCGCCATTTGGTGTGAATTTGATCGTACACAAGACCAATCCACGCTTGGCTGCCGACGTCAAAATCTCCAGCGACAAGAAAATCCCACTCGCAATTACCTCGCTAGGTGCCGTTAAAGATGTGGTTCAAGCCATCCATGACGGCGGCGGTTTGGTCTTCCATGATGTCACCAATATGAAGCATGCCGAAAAAGCGATGGAGGCCGGGGTCGACGGCCTAATCCCAGTTTGCGCAGGGGCTGGCGGTCATGCGGGCACGTTGTCGCCCTTCGCGCTGGTCACCGAATTGCGTACAGCCTTTCCGGACACATGCATTGCCCTGTCTGGGGTGATGTCGACGGGACGTCACGTTGCCACCGCCAGAATGTTGGGCGCAGACTTGGCCTATATGGGTACACGCTTCATCGCGACCAACGAAAGCCGCGGGCAAGATGACTATAAGCAGATGATCGAGGACAGCGACGCTGCGGACATTGTCTATACGCCGAAGATTAGCGGCATTCCGGCCAACTTCCTCATTCCGTCGCTCCTCCAAAATGGTCTAGACCCGGTGACGATGGAGCCTAAGACCGATGTCGATATGGGCGAAGAACTCAATGCCGGCAAAGCGTGGTCGACCATCTGGTCAGCAGGGCAAGGCGTCGGGTCGATCCACGACACGTTGCCAGTCAAGGAGCTGATCGACCGCCTTGAAACCGAATATCGGGCCGCACTTGCCGAAGCAAAAGGATTTTAAGCCATGGCTAGTTTTGCAGACAAAGTCGCGATCATCACTGGTTCTGCCACTGGGCTTGGGGCATCCACCGCGTTGAAGCTGTCGGCCTCGAGTGCTCGGATCATACTTAACTACTCGAAGAGCCAAGCCGAATGTGAAGCCACCGCGCAAGCTTGTTTAGCCGCTGGTGCCCGTGACGTGCGGATCGTCCAAGGCAATGTCGCGCGTGACGAAGATTGCCGCAAGATTGCTGCCGCGGCCGAGGACTGGGGCCAAGTCGATATTTTGGTCAATAATGCCGGCACAACCAAGCACGCACCCAATCATGCCGATATGGATGCTTTGGAGTCCGACGACTTCCTCCATCTCTATGAGGTGAACACGGTCGGCCCGTTTATGATGGTGCGGGCCGCAAAGCCCTTGTTGCACGCGGCCTATGCCAAAACCCAAAATGCCAGCTCCGTTGTCATGATCTCGTCCATCGCAGGCGTGATCGGAATTGGATCTTCGGTGGCCTATGCCGCAACCAAAGGCGCTCTCAATACGATGACAAAGTCCCTCGCCCGGGCGTTGGCCCCGGCGATTCGGGTCAATGCCGTCTGTCCGGGCTTCATTGATACGCGCTGGTTCACCGATGCATTCGGTGAAGATACCACCGCGAAAATACGGGAAAACGTAAAAAGACAAGTCCCTTTGCAAGTTGCGTCCGGTCCAGATGATATTGCAGACACGGTTGCTTTCTTCTGCTCCTCCGCTTCGCGCCACATCACGGGCGAGACCCTTCTTGTCGACGCAGGACTGCATCTCGGCGCGAGCATCCGTGCACCAACATAAGTTGCCGCACGCATATTAGTCATTTTTTGATGTTTTATGCTTAAAGAAGTTGCACTACGCGGCTGATCGCGTCCGCCATGTGTCTAGTGCGATTGCAAACGAGGTGTTGCGCTGATGTCATAGCGGCGAAGCTCAAATTTCGCCACACAGGTGAATGGACATTGCAAGGGGCCGCACCTTCCGCGGCTTCCACAGGGGACTAACATGAAACTTAAAGCATTCTTTTTGGCTACCGCCTTGGTTTGTGGCGCTCCCGCCGTCGCTTCCGCTCAAGAAGCTACCACTTCGGTCAACGTTGGTGTGGCTTCTAGCTACCAGTTCCGTGGTGTTAATCAAAACGCCGACGACACCGGCCAAGTTTTCGGTGGCGTGGATGTGTCGGCTGGTTCCTTCTATGTCGGCACTTGGGTCTCGAACGTAGATTTTGGCGGCAAGGCCAACCTAGAAGTCGACTTGTACGCTGGCTATAAGCCAACAATTGGCCCTGTCACCCTCGACATCGGCGTTCTGGCTTATACCTATCCTCAACAAAGCGACCTCCTGATCTATGAAGGTAAGGTTGCTGGCACCGTCGCAACTGAGTCGGGCGTTTCGCTTACAGGTTCGGTCTTCTACTCGCCAGAATATGGCAAGAATGGCCCATCCTACTGGTATTATGAAGCTGCGGTATCGGCTCCAATCCCAGGCGCTAAAATCGGCCCGTTCGGTCTGTCAGCAACTGCTTCGGTTGGTAGCCAGTCCGTCGAGAGCGGCGCGACTCTGCCTGACTACACCAACTGGAAAGTCGGTCTGACTGCTGCAACCGAAAGCGGCTGGGCTGTGGACGTGTTCTACACCGACACCGACGTTGACAATGACAAGCTGTACGAAGGCAAGGGCGTCATTCAGTTGAAGCGCTCTTTCTAAACTAGACTTTTAAAGTCAAAAAGAGAGGCCGTAAGCACAAGCTTACGGCCTTTTTCTTTGTGGGCTCTAGTCCTTGTCGCTCGCCGCTTCTGGCGTAATTCGGATCGCCAAAATCTGATTGCGATGCTTGCGTAGAATCTGGAAGCGATAGCCGTGGAAGGCAAAGCGCTGGCCGGGGTCTGGAATGGCTTGGGCTTCATGGATCACAAGGCCTGCGATGGTCACAGCCTCTTCATCCGGCAGATCCCAGTCCATCGCGCGGTTGAGGTCACGGATAGGAACAGCTCCATCAACATTGACCGACCCATCGGGTTGGGGTCTTACGCCTTGAATGGCGATGTCATGTTCATCCACAATATCGCCGACGATCTCTTCCAAAATGTCTTCCAAGGTCACAAGGCCTTGCAGCGCACCATATTCATCAACCACACAAGCCACATGGCTACGGCGCTTGAGGAATTCCTCCAATTGTTCTTTCAAGGTCGTGGTGTCAGGCACAAACCAAGGCGGGCGAATAATGGCTTTGAGGTCAATCGCATCTAAATCGCCTTGCGCGTCCGCAATGGCTTGCAACAGGTCCTTGGCGTGCAAGATGCCGACGATGTTTTCCTGATCGCCCTCATAGAGGGGTAGGCGCGAATGCTGTGTCTGTAGCACCTGCATAACGATTTCGCGTGACGGCAATTCCACGTCGATCGTCTTCATATTCTTGCGGTGGATCATCACGTC
>JBEIEG010000079.1:0-9777 GCA_040383035.1 Hyphomonadaceae bacterium
ATGGAACAGGCGAGCGTGTGTATCTTGATTTGACCGGCAAAACGGCCGGGCCAGATGAGCCATCTATCGACACGTATCTGTCGAAACGTGCATCCCAAGATCAGGACGTCTGGATTGTTGAGATTGAAGACAAGTTAGGTAGAAGCTTTCTCGTCGAGCGTGTGGAGTGATTATTAACACAAACACGTTATAGTTACTTCCTCGATTGGAGAGGTTTGTATGCTTTTTCTGTTCAATGACCGTGTTCTGACGATAACAGGCAATGCTGACCTTGCAATCAACGCTGGCATCCCAACTTCTGCTGTCGCGCGCTACACGTTGAGCGATTCTATTTTGGCTATTCAGACAGCTATTATGGAATTTCCCAACTTAGCGGCAGAATCTCCGCAAAAAGCTGCTGCTTTGGCTTGGTTGATTGCCAGCCGCAGCAAAGCAAACGCGATCTTGTTCATCGCCCCCCCCAAATGTAAGCGCCCACAAGAAGTTGGTTTCCGTTTGGCGACTGTTTCGTTGAGTACTTTGGGCAGTCTTAAGAGCCAACAAGATGCTGGACGATTGACCTCGGGCATCATCAATACCTCTGTCTGGCAGTCCGTCGCGGTTTAAGCCGAGGATCGCGCAGGCATTGCTCTAAAGTCTTTAATTGTGGTGAGGCCTCAGCTAAATGAGGGATTCAATGGCTTGAACTTTTAGGCCGTTTCCCAATTTGACCATCTGTCTTAGTCAGGCCTCGCTCATGTCAGCCGAACTCGCGCGCGAAGTTAAGCGCCGTCGCACCTTTGCCATCATTTCCCACCCTGACGCCGGCAAGACCACGCTTACTGAAAATCTGTTGCTGATGGGCGGTGCGATCCGTGCCGCCGGTGCCGTGCGCGCGCGCGGCGAGCAACGTCGGACGCGTTCAGACTGGATGAAGATTGAGCGCGAACGCGGGATCTCTGTTTCGGCCTCGGTGATGACGTTTGAGCATGATGGTTGCATCATCAACCTCTTAGATACTCCAGGCCATGAGGATTTCTCAGAAGATACCTATCGAACGCTGACGGCAGCGGATTCTGCAGTAATGGTACTCGACGCCGCAAAAGGCATTGAGCCGCAGACTTTGAAGCTGTTTGAAGTTTGTCGTCTGCGCGATATTCCAATCCTTACGTTCATCAATAAGATGGACCGCGAAGCCCAAGATCCGATGGAGTTATTGGATGAAGTGGCGTCAAAGTTGGCTCTTGACCCAGCCCCCATCTTTTGGCCGCAAGGTTCGGGCAATCGGTTCCGCGGTATGGTCGATCTTCGCAATGATCGCTTTACTGTGTTCCGTCGTCCACAAGTTGGCGACACTGGACCTTTGGTGCACGATGAGATCGACTTGGCATCGAATGCAATTGCTGAGGTGTTGAGCCAAGCCGAGATGGATGAGCTGCGTGGGTCCGCCGAGTTGGTCCAAGGTGGTTATCCAGTATTTGACCTAGACTCCTATCGTGAAGGCCACATGACGCCAGTCTTCTTTGGCTCAGCTCTGCGTCAATTTGGCGTACGCGAGCTGCTTGATGGTCTTCGAGATTACGCGCCATCGCCACGCGACCAAAAAGCGATGGACAAAGGAGTCGAAACACAAGTCCAAGCGGACCGGGATGAAGTGACTGGCTTTGTCTTTAAGATTCAAGCGAATATGGATCCAGCGCACCGAGACCGAGTTGCGATGGTTAGGCTAGCCTCGGGCAAATTTCAGCGCGGAATGCGCTTAAAGACAGGATCGGGAAAACAAATTGGCGTGCATGCGCCTCTCATGTTTGTCGGCCAAGATCGCGAAATCACCGATGAAGCTTGGGCAGGGGATGTGATCGGTGTGCCAAACCATGGCGTGCTACGCGTTGGGGACAGTTTGTCAGAAACCGGGCAAGTAAAGTTTGCCGGCATTCCGAACTTTGCTCCGGAAATCTTGCGTCGTGCCTCGGTCAAAGACCCCTTAAAGGCCAAGCATTTAAAAAAGGCGCTGGAATCCTTGGCTGAGGAAGGCGTCACTCAATTGTTCCGCCCTCATTTTGGCTCAGATTTAATTGTTGGCGCCGTTGGGCCCTTGCAGTTTGATGTGTTGGTCGAGCGTCTGGCAGCGGAGTATGGGTTGCAAGTTGTGTTTGAGACCTGCGCATTTAATGGCGTGCGTTGGATCGCAGCCGAGAGTGCCTCAGATTTAGAGCAATTTGCCGATCGCAATCGGGCTGGCATAGGCACAGACTTAGACGGCGCGGAGGTCTTCCTCGCCAAGAATGCTTGGGAGATCGGCTATGTTGCTGAAAAATTCCCGAAAATCCGCTTTACCAACGTACGCGAGCGGATGATCTAAGCAGCTTGGGCTGACACATTAGCCCGTAGCCGCAGGAAGCGCAGGGCGCGTTGCGCCGCTTCTGGTGGCACCTCATTATACATGTTGCCAAGGACTTGGGCTTGCCCCATGCCGTCATTGCCAAGCACCAGAACTGCAATTGTCACAAACAAAGCGCGTTCAAAGTTCGCAGCCCGGCAAACCATTGCCATGGTGTCGATATCTTTTTTCTCAAACAAGAGCGCGGCTTGGAAATAATCGAGACCTGTGAAATCGCCAAAGGCGATCATGAACTTTGTGGTTTCCTGATTGCGCCAAATGGAGGGCAACATGGCTCGGTTGACCGCGTTTGTTGCTTTTTCCTTTGAGAATTCCTTTTGAACCGCTTCAAAGTCAGCAGGTAGCGTGCCGTTGACAATCGCAACCCGCGTTTGGGCACGACGCATTGCGCGCTCAACCTCTTCTTCCGTGAACTCTGAATTGCGTTCAAGGATTTCGCGCCGCATTGGGCCTTCCACAATGGTGTAAAGACGGTTCAAATGCTCTGGCGAGATGACTTTGCGTTGAGCGATTGGCTGGTGCAGATCGGGGTTATTGGCCGCGCGATCAACAATCCTGTCGAAAGTCTCGTCGGAGACCTTGGCAGTTTGGTTGCCCACCAAAGAGGCAACCACCAAATCATTACCGTGAGAGACCAGAGCATCTGACAATTGCTCACCCACGTCAGGACGTTGTGTGACGACCATTTGGTGCGCGTGGCCACGGGTTTCTACAACCCGGATCAGATCATCTTGGGTCAAGGATGTTGAACGACGCAGAATTGGGCCGGCTATGCCGATCTCCTCATCGTTCGCCATCATGACGGCGAGTGTACGAGGCGCTTCACCACCAGAGAAACGATGAGCTAGCTCTTTGCGAACTTCAGTATCGAGTTCGTAGGCGACTTTGGAAATCAGGTCCCCAAAAAGCTTTGTTTCTAGCGGACTGTGGTTTTCATGAGAGTCAAAGAATAGATCTGTAATTTCATTGAGAAGCACGCGACGTTTTTCGCTGGAGCTCTCGCTCGCAACCTCAAGTAGTTTAGCATATCTTTCGCCAACTTGCATCTCAATTTCCCATTCCTATAACTATCCTACAGGTAAAGCGTAAATATTTGGTGGCGAGAATTCATCAAAATGTTTGAGGTTACCCGATAGGACCACCGCTTAAGCGGGGCTCCCTGTCGACGTTGGACGGTTTGCGTCCACGCGCTCGTGCGGCTTCATTCACCGCACTCTGACGGACCCCAATTGACTGCTCCGCACGTGGGTTCCCACGCGCGGCCTTAGTTTTAGTCGAAGGTTTCCGGACCTCAGGACCCGGTTGATCTACATCAGAAATTGGGTCAGATTCTTCAGGATCATAGCTCTTGCTGAACCTTGCCGATTTTGCTTGCGGTGCTTCTAGAACGGGCACAGTCCCCGCCAGTGGGTCTGCCCGCACTTCACCATTGGCAGTTGCACGTTGACGTTCCTGCTCCACCGCTTCCCATTCCCGCTGAACCGCATAAGTTGGTTGGCCGGTTGCGCGGGCGGAATTGATTTGTGAGCGGCGCATTTCTGCGGCATCGACGATGCCATCAGCGCCCCTAAAACTCGATAAGTCTGTCACTTGCAGCGGAGTGGCCTGGCTATTCATCTGTTGTGATATAGCGATAGGTGTTGGAGCAGGCGGTGGAGCTATAGGTGCAACCGCGACAGGAATTGGGGTCTCAAAACTAGGCTGCGGCATAGGCTCAGGTGGCACTTCTGATGGTATGGGGCGCGGAATCCCCCGCGCAACTGAACGTCCCGTGCTCACGGCAGCTGAGGCCGGTGGTACATCATTGGGCTGCGTAGGCAGAAATTCTACCCGTCCAGCAGACGGATTGGACGTCGGCGCAAGCGGGATCGGTTGAGATGCGGCAATTGGCGCACTCTGATTATCGGATGGCGCTAATTGGGAGGTGCGTGCGGTTTGATCCAACCAGGGTGCAGGGCGGACTTCATAATTGGCTGGGCCATGTGCATATCGACCTGTTGGTGCCAAATCCCCTGATCTGCGAGGAAGTCCTGACTCGGAGCCTAATTGTCGCATCGGGGTCAAAGACTTTGAAAGCGCACACATGAGGGGTGGGGCCGCCTTGGTCTTCTTGGGGCCACTGGTCGCTTGGATCATTGGAGCGGTGCCATCAAAAGACCAAGACGCACACATTCTGTCCTTTGTACATGCGGTTGCACAAGTGTCTGCTGATGGTGTCGGAAATTGTGAGTAAACAGCATTCTGGGCAAAACTGGTGCTGGCAGTGGCAAAAGCCAGCCAGAAGGCGAAAACACGCGTACGCATATACTCTCTCCCAATATGGAGAGTATCGGTGCCCTGCGTCGGTTAAGGTAGACTTAAGCTTGAATCCAATTGGCAGATTTATGCGTTTCCCAGCAGGGTTTCTTTGAGTTCAAGCAAGGCTAGCCATTCATCCTCAGATGCCTGCAATTGAGTGCGGGCTAGTACCGCTTGTGAAGAAGTCTTTTCGAAACGGGTTGGGTCACGGCTGTAAAGAGTTGGGTCGTTTAACGTTTGCTCCAACTGTGCGATGTGGTTTTCAAGTTTTGGGATCAGCGCTTCTAACTCGCTCAACCGTCGCTCGTCCTTGTACGAAAGTTTCTTCGCTGCCTTTGCAATGGGTTCAGTACTTGGGGCAGCGCTTGGTTTCGGCTTCGACGTCTGCTGATTGCCAAGTATGGGAATGCCTTGACGCACAAGATCGGTCCAGCCGCCGGGCGTTTCGAGCCACGTACCATCCCCGCGCGGCGCCAAGGTGGCTGTCACAACGCCGTCGAGAAACGCACGATCATGGCTGACCAAGATAACCGTGCCGTCATACTCGGCGAGCATATCTTCCAAAACATCCAAGGTCTCCATATCTAGATCATTGGTCGGCTCGTCCAATACAAGCACGTTTGATGGCTTTGCCAATGCTAAAGCTAAAAGCACGCGATTGCGCTCGCCACCGCTGAAAGAACCAACCGGTTGGCGCAAGTGACGGCTGTCGAATAAAAAGTCTTTTGCATAGGCTGCGACGTGTTTGGGCCGTTCGCGTACCATGATTTGATCTCCACCAGCCGGGGCAAAGGTGTCCCACAAAGTTGCTTTGGGGTCGAGGGCAGCGCGCGATTGGTCGAGATAGGCGATCGTCAAATTCTTGCCCAGACGGGTGGTCCCGGCATCGGGCTCTAAGTTGCCAACCAGCATTTTGATAAGGGTAGACTTACCCGTGCCATTGGGCCCGACAATTCCCAACCGGTCGCCGCGCACGACGCGTAGATCAAGGTTTTTGATGATGTCGCCGAGCCCGTCAAAGCCTTTTGAGATGCCCTTAGCTTCAAAAACCAGTTTACCCGATGTGCCGCCGGTGTCGGCCTGAAGGGCAGCTGTGTCTTTACGGACCAAGGCCGCTTGGCCCTTGCGAGCTTCGCGCATGTCCATCAAACGGCGCAAACGGCCCTCATTGCGGGTTCGTCTAGCAGTCACGCCACGTGCCAGCCAACGGGCCTCATCCTCGAGAGTTTTGTCCAGCTTTTCCAGTGCTTTGCGGTCTTGTTCTTCGATGCTTGCCGCCCAAGACTCAAACTTAGAAAAGGGTGCATCCAAGCGCCTTACGACACCATTGCGCAGCCATAGGCAGGACGTAGAAATGGCAGAAAGAAAAGCACGGTCGTGGCTGACCACCAGCAACGCCCCCGAGAATTGCTTCAATCGGCGTTCAAGTTCTTCAATAGCAGCAATGTCGAGATGGTTTGTCGGCTCATCCAACATCAAAAGGTCGGGGTCTGCGGCTAATGCCCGTGCAAGTGATGCGCGGCGTGCTTCGCCTCCCGACATCCCCGCCACGGGGCGATCGGGGGATAGACCAAAGCTGTGAAGTTCGGCTGCGGCAGCGGCCAAGCGTGCGGCCTCATCTCTGTCATGGGGCACGTCTTGTGCCGCCCACTCAAGTAAACTTGTCGCACCGCTAAAGTCGGGTTCTTGGGTCTGAGTTGCTGCATGGGTGCCGCTTGAAACCACCCGCTCTCCAGAATCATACTCAAGCTGGCCCGCCAAAACTGACATAAGGGTCGATTTGCCTGCCCCGTTAGCACCAACAAGGGCAGCCCGCTCACCGCGGCGTAGCGTAAGATCCACGCCAGAAAACACAGGCGCACCGCCGCGCTTCAACGCAATATCTTTGAGTTGGATGACAATATCGCGGCTCATCCGTCGCAAGTGTCTATGCTGCGGGCGAAGGTCAAGGTCGCCAAGCAGATAGGAGCATGGTCACACTGCGAAAGTACTTGGATCGCTCTTGTGCGAAAACACGATTTCGTGTTGCCTGCCGGAACTTAAATCGTCAGTCCGAAGGCAATGCTCGTGTTTCTGCGCCACTCAATTCTATCTGCTTCAGCTGTCGCCCTAGCTTTATCCGTCACATTGGTTGCGGGGTGCGCCACAACCTCAGCCGCACAAACAACCGAGACGGCAGTCCCTGGGCCTGTTTCTAAGCCTAAGGCCACGCCTAAACCCTTGGCTAAAGGTATGGACAGCCATGGTGCCCTTGATCCATTCCCCTCCACCTATAAGCCATTACTTGGTGTTGCAACGGCGATCGTAGGGGCGACAATCCTGACAGCTGCCGGCCAGGAAATTGAGAATGGCACGATTGTTTTCTCAGACGGAAAGATTGTCGCCGTTGGTAAGGATGTTGTGATCCCTGAAGGGGCGAAGCGCGTTGACGGTCGCGGCAAGTTTGTTACCCCCGGCATTATCGATATTCATTCGCACTTGGGCGTCTATCCAAGTCCCGGCGTGCAAGCCAATTCCGACGGGAATGAAGCCACCGATCCGAACACGGCTGAAGTCTGGGCTGAACATTCGATCTGGCCACAGGACCCCGGCTTTAACCGGGCTCGCGAGGGCGGCATCACCAGTTTGATGATCTTACCAGGCTCGGCCAATTTGTTTGGCGGTCGCTCGGTGACCCTCAAAAATGTCCCAGCTATCACACAGCAAGGCATGAAGTTTCCCGGTGCGCCACACGGCCTAAAAATGGCATGTGGTGAAAACCCTAAGCGCGTTTATGGTTCGCGCTCACGGTCCCCTTCGACCCGCATGGGCAATATTGCGGTTGCGCGGCGTGCGTGGATTGATGCAGCGGACTATAATCGCAAGTGGAACGACTATCGAGCAAAAGTCGCGGCAGGTGAAGCGGCAGGTGACCCACCTAAGCGCGACTTAAAGCTGGAAACTTTGTCGGCCGCGCTCAACGGCGATATCCTCATTCAAAACCATTGTTATCGCGCCGATGAAATGGCACTTATGATCGATATGGCTAAAGAGTTTGGCTATAAGATCACAGCATTCCACCATTCGTCAGAGGCTTATAAGCTCGCACCAGTTTTGAGAGAGGCCGACATTTGCTCAGCGACTTGGGCCGATTGGCAGGGCTTCAAGATGGAAGCCCTCGACGGGATTGCCGAAAATGCGGGTATCTTGCAGGCCCATGGTGCTTGCGCGATCATCCACTCTGATGATGCGACCATGACTCAGCATCTTAATCAAGAAGCCGCCTTGGCTATGGGGGCAGCAGCCCGCGCAGGTATTCCAGTGTCCCGCTTGGATGCCATCAAATGGATCACCGCAAACCCAGCTCGCGCTATGGGCATTGGGGCAAAGACTGGGACTTTGGAAATTGGCAAAATGGCCGATATTGTCCTTTGGGATCGTGATCCCTTTTCGTCCTATGCACTTGCCCAAATCGTCTATGTTGACGGCGGCATCGCCTATGACCGTAACGACCCGGCCACCCATGCCCGGTCCGACTTTGACCTTGGTCGCCCCAGCTTGGAGCAAAGATAATGAAACCTGTTGCCCTAGCCCTCGCTGTGGCCGTTTCCGCCCCCACACTTGCAAGCGCTGACCCCATCGCGATCGTCAATGCAAAAATCGAAACCGTGAGCACCGCCGGCACGCTGGCATCTGGTACTCTGGTTATGGAGAATGGCAGGATTGTCGCTGTTGGCCAATCAGTTGCGATACCCAAAAGCGCACAAATCATCGATGCAAAAGGTGCCGTGGTGACCCCAGGTCTGGTAGCCGCCACCACGAGCTTAGGTATTTCCGAAATTGAACAAGTGCCATCTACTCGTGATGATGGGGCAGGGGGCCAGATTGGTGCTGCATTTAATCCCGCCGCTGGCGTCAATCCCGATGCGCCGACAATTGCGCTGGCACGATTGAATGGGTTGACGCGGGCATTCCAAACCCCGGTTGCCGGCCGCTCTGGAAATGGGGCCCATGCCCACGATGATAGTGGCTTTCAAACTGCAGGTGGGCATGAGCAAGACGACCCGACCTTGTTTGCAGGTCAAAGCATTGGCATCCGTCTTTCTGCTAATACGCCCGATATGATCTTCAAAACCAATGCGGGTATGGTGTTGGAATTTGGGGAGTCGGCGGCTTCAGCTGCCGGCGGGTCTCGCGGCGCGTCTTTGATCATTTTAAGGCGCGTCTTGGCCGATGTGCGCCATTTTGCTGCCAATCGCGCCCTTTATGACAAGGGCGAGGGTCGCGATTTGATGGTCAGCCGCCTTGATCTGGAAGCTTTGGTACCCGTGGTTCAGGGGAAATCGCCCTTACTGATCCGGGTTTCGAGCGCGAATGATATTCGCCAAGTCTTGAAACTCGCTAAGGAGGAAAATCTATCCATCGTCTTGGAGGGGGCTGAAGAAGGCTGGCGCGTAGCGGCTGAATTAGCGGCAGCAAAAGTGCCTGTCATCATCGATACCCAAGCCGCCTTGCCAGCAAGCTTCGAGACATTGGGCACCCATTTGGGCAATGCCCAAGTTCTCTATCAAGCAGGCGTTCAAGTCTCCATCATGGGCAGCCGAGATTACAATAATCTGCGTCAGAGCCGGATGAATGCTGGTACCGCCGTCGCGCATGGTCTGCCCTATCAAGCAGCACTGGCCGCCATCACCATGAACCCAGCCAAGATTTGGGGCGCGGAAAAAGAGATTGGCTCGATTGAAGTGGGCAAAGCCGCCGACGTGGTCATCTGGTCAGGCGATCCGTTAGAAGGTCAAAGCTATCCCACTTCAGTCTATATCGCTGGGCAATCCCAACCCATGACCAGCCGCTCCACCGAACTCGCCGCCCGCTATAAGCCCAGCACAGACGGCATCGCGCGGCCTGCTTATCGGAATTAGGGGTAATTCAAACGGCCCGTGTCATCGCACGGGCCGCGAGCCCATGCGGCTACTAGCCGCTGGCGCTGGGCTAGCTTTTGCTGGTCCAGATTTGCCGCGCGCCATTTTTGCGGCCTTTGGCTCTTCTTCGACTAATTCTGCGAGCTGATCGACGATCGCTCCGCCCAATTGCTCAGCATCCACAATCGTTACGGCGCG
>JBEIEG010000080.1:0-9668 GCA_040383035.1 Hyphomonadaceae bacterium
GCCTAACAGCCCCAGATGAGCTGCAAAAGCGCGCTAAAGCCGCCAGAAGCGTCGGCAAGCCCGATGCAGCAGAAGCCTTGGCCGATCTGGTATTTGCGGCGATTCAACAAGGGGCTTAATTTACGGGCGCTCAGACTTCCCTAGTCCCGCGTCTCTCAAGCCACATTAGAGCCAATCCACACACACTGACTGCAAACATAATGGACGTTGGTAGAAAATGTACCACACCCAATTGGCTAAGGCTGGGCCAAGGGCGACCATCTCGAGTGAACGTTATCCATAATGCCGAGGCAATTGTGTAAAGCAAAGCACTCCAAAGTGCGGACTTCAATAAAGCCCTGTGACTAAGATTTGCCATGATCGCGACTAAAGTAAATGGAAGCGCTATTGGACTGAAAACAATAAACATTAAAATGGGATATAGTCCGTTTTCAGCGCCAAGCAGCTGTGAGGCTAATGCCAAGCATGCCCAAGTTCCGATCGGCAGCAAAGCCACGCCAGACAGAGCGCTTGAAAGCCGTTTGGCTAAGAAAGGACCGTCAGCCGGCTTATTCAAGGCTCTCAAGAGTTGCCACGCGGCATTCCCCAAAAGCAAGAAGGTAACGATTAGCAAGAAAAAACTGGCCAGTGCGCTGACTTCAGAACTACTGTTTAGCGCGATGAAATCTCGTTGATAATCATACTCCCATTTCTCGAAGCCACCGTTGGACCTCACTGTTTCAAAAGCGGTTTGGCAGAGTCCAAACAGCATCGCGAAAATTCCAAGCAAAGCTGGAAAGATGATCAGCCGAGAAACGCCGCCTAGTGTCTGAAAGTTTGCAACTCCGGCTGAGGTAAAGCACCCGAGGGCAAAGCCCAGATGATCGGCCTCTAGCGCTTCAAATTCATGGGCCATTGCGTCAGCCCAGTTTCTCCGCTCGGGCGGCATGATGACGCGGGCAAGGCGCAGAAGATAACGAGCAAGCCCCTTCATGCGGATGTATCCGGCATTGCATATTCTGACGGTCTGTATAGCACCGCGCCAACGGTCAGCCCGACATAAAGCACCAGCCCGACCAGCGCTTGGGGCGCTTTCAACAAGGGCACTGCGAGCATGAAGAATCCGGCGACTAGAGTATTGCCCAAGATGAGGCAATTCCTAACAACAAGGTCGCGCTGCGCCACTCGTAGGGTGATAATGTTGAGGAGTGCCCCCAGCAGGAGCGCAACCCCGGAACCTAAGAACCAGAGCGTTTGCAACTCCCAGACGCGCTGGGCCAAAAATCCTGCAATTGCCAAATGGGCCAGAGCAAGCACTAAGGCCAAGATACTGGCTGCCCACATGAATAGCGTCATGGTCTTCATGACTCACCGCCATCCGACTTGTTCGCCTGCCGCTTGTAGAGCCGCCCAGTCGCGATTGCGAGGCTGGTACCAAGCACTGCTGACCAGAGCACAAGCCCCTCAAGTGCCAGTGCACGATAAAGGGCTTCATGTGGCGGTTCGGGAAAGGATGTATTCATAGCGACAATGCTCAGTCCGCTTAGAGCGAACATGACAATAGCAATTGTAACCACGCGCCATTCTTTGCTGTTTGCAAGCAGTCGTGAACACCATCCAAACACAAGTCCGATTGTTCCTAAAACCATTGCTGCCTGAGAATAAGCAGGTAACATGCGGAGCACTGCAACCAAGGCAAACATGGCAAGCAGGCCTGTGGCCGCGGAAACAATCCAGCGCACTTCGCCTAGCAGGAAATCAACAGTCCTCGCCCGCTCAAGAGAAATCGTTACAAGGCACCCCAGTGCGAATGCAAGCGCCTCGCCGGGGTCGGCGATCTCGTCGCGCTCGCGCGCCATGGCTTCAGCCCATTGTGTCTTTCCCTTTGGCGCTAAGGCCTGACAATGGCGCAGCAACATTGTTGCAGTTGTATGCCGCATATCTCCGATCATGCTTGCACCTGCGCGCCATTTGGTATGGGATCGGTTTCAGTATTTAGAGTGGGCAATCCGCGGTAGAATTCCAACCCTTTTGCTGTCAGGCGATAGGCGTGACGGGCGGGCTTTCCCACTTGCTCTGGCTCTAGCCACTGGGCTTCCAGCAGGCCGCGATCAGATAGGCGCATCAGGATGGGATAGAGTGTGCCGGATTTCAATCCGGTTTCCTTGATCAGATCGTAACCATGGCGCCAACGACTTGGTGCGTCGGCCAATGCCTGCATAAGGGTGCGGGCTTCATTAGAGGGCGGTCGATTTCGTTTCATATCTTTAATACAACATATGTAGAGTTAAGAGTCAAGGCAGAGAATTGGATGGCAGCGCAGGGTTTCAAACAGCGCTCAGAGTTGCCACTTTCGCGCTTTCGGTGTTCACAGAGAAACTCGTGAATCAGAAAGTCCTAAGCCATGCGAACCAACTCCATCCCCCTTGATATCGGTGCCATCCACATTGTCGGCATTGGCGGGATTGGGATGAGTGGGATTGCCGAAGTCCTCGCCCATTGGGGCCATAAGGTTCAGGGCTCTGACGCCAAGGATAGCGCCAATCTCGACCGTCTGCGCAAGGCGGGTATCAAGGTCTTTGTCGGCCATGATGGGGCCCATGTGGCCGAGGCCGGGATTGTGTTGATCTCCTCCGCTGTGAAGCCCGACAATGTCGAAGTCGTGGCTGCGCGCGATCAAGGCATTCCCGTGGTGCGCCGGGCTGAGATGTTGGCAGAGCTGATGCGCTTGGGCTGGACCATCGCGGTTGGCGGCACGCACGGCAAGACCACGACCACCAGCATGGTGGCGACACTTCTGGATGCCGCCGACAAAGACCCCACCGTGATCAATGGCGGCATCATCAATGCCTATGGCACCAATGCGCGGGTTGGCTCGGGTGATTGGATGGTGGTCGAAGCCGATGAGAGCGACGGCACCTTCACCAAATTGCGTCCAACCATCGCCATCGTCACCAATATGGACCCAGAGCATCTGGACTTTTACGGCACAGCTGAGGCGATGGAGGCCGCGTTTGAGACCTTTGTGGCCTCCGTGCCGTTTTACGGGTTTGCCGTCATGTGTATCGACCATCCTGGCGTGCAAGGCTTGGTGGCTCGCGCGACCGACCGTCGCGTCGTGACCTACGGCTTTAACCCGCAGGCTGATGTGCGCGCTTTGAACTTGGAAGCCGACCCCGACGGTTCGCGCTTTAGCGTCGCCTTTGCCGCCAAGCGCGGCAGCCCAGCCCACCAGATCGATGACCTACATCTACCCATGCCGGGCCTGCACAATGTCACCAACGCCTTGGCCGCCATCAGCGTGGCACGCGAACTGGGTGCCACCGATGCCCAGATCGCCAAGGGCCTTAGAGAATTTGAAGGCGTCAAGCGCCGCTTCACCAAAGTGGGTGAGTGGCAGGGTGTGCGCATCATTGACGATTATGGCCACCACCCGGTCGAGATCGCCGCCGTCCTCAAAGCCGCGCGCCAAGTCACGACTGGCAAAGTCGTCGCCGTCGTCCAACCCCACCGCTTTAGCCGCCTACAAGCCCTGTTTGAGGATTTCGCCCGCTGTTTCAACGATGCGGACGTTGTCGCCATCGCCGACGTCTATACCGCAGGCGAGGCCCCGATTGAGGGCGTGGATGCCGATGCCTTGGTACGCGCGGCGCGCGACCATGGCCACAAGCGCGCCCTGAAACTTGCTTCCCCCGACGATCTACCCGCGCTTCTCAAGGCCGAGTGCACCGCTGGCGACATCTTCGTCTGCCTCGGTGCGGGCGACATCACCGCCTGGGCCAATGGCCTGCAGGCGAAGTTGTAGGGACCCGCGCACCATGCCCAATCCATCCGATCTCCAAGCCTCCATCATCCCCGTTACACCGTTTCAGCAGAACACGACGCTTCTGTGGTCACAGGCCACGAAGGAGGCGGTTTTTGTGGACCCAGGTGGGGAAGTGCCGCGCCTTTTAGGGGCGGTGAAGCACTTGGAGGTGAAGGTGGTGGCGATCTGGTTGACCCATGGCCATTTGGACCATGCGGGTGGCGCGCAGGAATTGTCGCGCACTTTGGGGGTCGACATCATTGGCCCGCATGAGGATGACCAATGGCTTCTTGATGATATCGTCGCGCAATGGGCCAAATATGGGCAGACGACGGGTTATGAGAATTGTGTGCCGACCCGCTATCTCAAAGATGGCGACAAATTAGAGCTCGCGGGCCATCAGTTTGACGTCGTCCATTGCCCCGGCCACACGCCGGGCCACGTTGCGATTATCAATAAGGACGCCAAGCTCGCGTTTGTTGGCGACTTGTTATTCAAAGGCTCTATCGGCCGCACGGACTTTCCCAAGGGCAATTTCGACGATTTGGTCGCCTCGATCACCGGCAAGCTTTGGCCTTATGGCGATGACATCAACTTTGTGCCGGGCCATGGTGAGATTGGCAATTTCGGCTGGGAACGCAAAACCAACCCCTATGTGAGTGATCTGGCGCTCGGGCGAGAGTAGGGGGCTTTTGCCCGGCTCCGAGCGATATGCTGGCAATCGCTTGTCCTCCCCAGCCTGCGGGGGAGGTGGCAGCGAAGCTGACGGAGGGGGGATTGGCCTCGCGGTTTTAACAGTGCCCCCTCCACCATGCTCCGCATGGTCCCCCTCCCCCGCGAGCAGGGGAGGACACACGGCTCGCGCGCTCCCCCCCCCTTGCATCTGGCGCGCAAGCCTTTCACAAGGCTTCCCATGATCCTGATTATTCACCCCGAACTCGTCCTCGCCCAGCCGCTGCTTGAAAACATCGCCCCTTGCGCACGTCTGTGGGAGATTGAGGATATTGCGGCCTTTGCCGCCGGACCCGGTGCCGAAGTGCGTGCTATCGCCTGTATCGGCGGCAAAAAGACTGAGGCGGCATTGTTCACCTTGTTCCCTAAGCTCGAAGCGGTGATCGCCGCAGGCGTGGGTGTGGACGGGGTTGATCTGGTGGCCGCTAAAGCTGCTGGCATCTCTGTCTGCAACTCGCCGGGTATCAATACAGACGACGTGGCAGACCTCGCTATGGGCCTATTGATCGCCGGTGAGCGCAACATCATCGAGCTGGACGGCCTCGTGCGACGTGGGGAGTGGGCCGATGCGTTGACCCATGCGCCGCGTTATCGGTTGCGTGGGCGCACTTTGGGTATTCTCGGCATGGGGGCGATTGGGCAGGCCATTGCCGTTCGCGCAGAAGCCTTTGGCCTAAAAGTCATCTGGGCTGGCCCAAATCCGAAGCCGGATCTCGTCTGGCCTCGGGTTGATACTGTCTTGGAACTGGCCAAAAAGTCCGACATTTTGATGTTGGCCTGCCCGCTAACGGATGCTACCCGCAAAGTTGTCTCGGCCGAAGTGCTCGACGCCTTGGGCACCGAAGGCGTGCTGATCAACGTGGCGCGCGGCGGCGTAGTTGATGAAGCGGCGCTTTTGACGGCCTTGCGCGAGAAGAAGATATTGGGCGCTGGTCTTGACGTGTTCGAGAATGAACCGACCGACCCTAAGCTCTGGGCGGATCTACCCAATGTCGTCCTAACCCCCCATGTCGCGGGCCGCACCCGCGAGAGCGTGCAAGAAGCGGTACGTGCCGCCATCGGCAATCTGATCCGCGTGTATCAGGGCCAACCCCTCGAGAACCGAGTGGTTTAGTGGATTAGGTCTTGATGACGAGGATGAATTTACCCGCATAAGTGGTGGCGGTTTGGGATGCTCCATATTCCAATTCATCTTGCGGATTGATCTCAGCACCCTGAATCTTTAGATTTCCAGTTTCCCCTTGCGCGCCCGCAGTCTGATACAGCACCACAGCGTTGATAGGGGGAGCCTTTAGATCGGCCTTTGCAGCTACCAGAGCGGCAAGTGTATCGCAGATAACAACTTTAATGCTCATGACGAACTCCTAGCAATGTTTGAGAATCTGGTTTGAAAACTCTTTTTGGACCGATGATCCTGCGTCTTGCAGATATATCGAAAGGGCATCGGCGGAATTCTTGCCTGCCGCTTCTAGGTCGGATGCTTTGTCCTTTGTCGTCTCGACACTTTTTAAACCGGCGAGAAGTTTGGTGGCCTTGGCTGGATCTTTGAAGCAAGCAGCACCCGTGCTGGCGATGAGGCCTCGTTTCAGTCCAGCCTCAACGCCGGCCTTTACTGCATCTTCGTAATTTGCCACGCCCAGCGCCGCTCTCTGCGCATCTTCAGGGTTCATCACCGCAGCAACGACCGCGGCCTTGGCGGGGGTCACGGCCTCGGGTGCGGCAGTTGTGACGATTGAGGCCCCACCAGTAGCTGCAAGTAATTGAGCCGCAACGCCGGTCGCAAAGTATTGCGCGATCCCAACGCTGGCTTCTGGGGTGGTCCCGCTCGATTTTCCGCCAAACTTAGCCCCAAAACTTGCTAAAACGGAGTAGCTATCTTGAGCCCCGGAGGTGCCGTTCTTGCCGACTATGAAACAATTGTTCGCCGGTGGTCCGCTTGGACTGCCGCAAGGAACGTATTCTTTTGGCTTATTGCTATTCGGCACGTAGTTCGCCACCAGCGGCATAATGACAACCTCCTGCCGCTTATAGCCCAGCGCGATTTCTGGCTGGGTGGTTGCATTGGTCCCTGCCGACAGGGCGATTTGGCTGTTGGTCGCAAACAGCAAGGTGTTGGTGTGGCGCACGGTCTGGGTGCAGCCTGACGCCAACAAGGAAGAAGCGATTAAAATGAAGCCATATCTGCGATACATGCGTTACCCCCTTTGAATTGGTTCACTAAGTTTTGCGCGGCGGCCACATCTGCTTTGCGCTTAATTACAATAATGACCTGACACTTTGCCGGGTCTGCCTCAAACTTGGCCTCGCTAGCCGCCCCAACAAGCAGACGGCGCTGGCTTATTTCGGCGCCAATCACACCCGTTTGCCACCCAACCACACGCTCGGCTTGCTCATGGGTTCGCAGGTGCACAATCCCAACGAGCAATCGGGTGTTGGAGCTCGCCCCCAAGCCATCACCAGCTTCAACGCTGGCACAGCCAGCAGTAAAAAAAGTCAGGCAAGAGAGCCACGCGAAGGTTGCGCGCACGGCAGGCCCCAATTCCAATGAAAATGTCCTGACCTAAGACTAAACTTATAATTATTTATGAGTCAATCAGTATTTTAAGTATTATTCAGGCGCTCGAGCATTTCTGCCAGATGCTCCGGGTAAATTGTCTCTTCAGTGGTTTGAATCTGTTCCAGAGACCACCATTGGCCCAGATCGATTGTTTCGGCTTCAAGGGCCGTTAGGCCCTCGGCGTGCAGGCGCGGGCTGCCATGGCTCAGCGCGAAAAAGACCCCGCTTTGCCGATAGCTGACCCCATTGAACCGGTATGTCACATCCTCGGTGCCGATTATCTGACCTAGGGCGGCGGGCTCCACTGTAATGCCAACTTCTTCTTGTAGTTCGCGAGCGGCAGCTTCTTGTGCCGTCTCGCCCGGATCGATCTTCCCGCCCGGCGTAAACCAGAAGGCAGGGCGATGTGGTTCACCCGGGTCTTTCCCGCGCAAGAGAAACACCTCACCGGCGGGGTTGCGGATGAGCACGCGGCCGACGTGACGGATAGAGGTGTCGACCGCGCCCAATCCCTCAGCCCTCGATAGGGCCCATAGCTGTTTGCAGATAGTTTTGGATGCCCAATTGCTCGATCAATTGTAATTGGGTCTCGAGGAAGTCGATATGCTCTTCGGTATCTTCGAGGATTTTGGCGACGATATCGCGCGAAACATAATCGCGGACCTTTTCAAAATGCTCAATCGCATCCTTCATTTGGCCTTGGCCGCGATATTCCACCGCAAGGTCTGCGGCCAAGCTTTCAGGCACATTCTCGCCCAGCTTTAGCTTATGCATGTCTTGCATATTGGGCAGGCCGTCGAGCATGAGGATGCGTTCGATCAAATAGTCGGCATGCTTCATCTCGCCGATCGACTCTTTATAGGTAATGTCGCCCAGCTTGGTCAGGCCCCAATTCTTATACATGCGGGCATGCAAGAAATACTGATTGATGGCGGTCAATTCATTGGTGAGAATGGTATTGAGGCGTGCGATGACGCCCTCTGCGGCTTGCATGGGAGGCTCCTAAGTTGGGTGCGAGTATAGGCTTCCTGTCGGATTCGACAAGGCAGAGTTTATTCAGCGGCCACTTTGAATTGTTGAGTTTGACGCGCGATCATCTCTTGCATCTCAGGCACGCACCGGCCGCATTGAGCGCGGCATTTGTTGGCGTGGAACACATCACAAGGACGCCCAGCACCTGCCACAATTGCCGCATGAACCGCTTTTTCGCGTATTCCGTTGCAATTGCAAACATACATGAGGCCTTACCCGTTCTTGCTTCTAAGAGTCATTCTTATGTAGATCAAGATCGCACTAGTTGCAAGTGCCTCGCAATAAAAATAATTGGTAACTGTGAGGAGAGCGCGACTTGGCTCTTCACTTGGAAGGCCTTTGCCGCAGGCTATGCCTTTGCAAAGGCCGTATTTGAGTTTGAGCGCGCCGATGGCGCGTTGGCGAAGCCGATTTCACTCCTTGACTCCCCAGCTTGCGCAAAGAGAATTACCGAGCGGCTCTAAAGTGAGCAGTGCGAACCTTAGAGCCGTTCCTAAGCAGCAAATTTGGTCTTGCGCAGAACAAGACGTTACCGCGCAAATGCCCCTACCGCTCAACGCAGAGCGCAACACCCATGCCACCGCCGATGCACAAGGTTGCAAGGCCGCGGTGGACATCGCGGGCGGCCATTTCGTGCAACAGGGTCACCAATACCCGGGCACCAGAAGCACCAATCGGGTGGCCCAAGGCGATAGCGCCGCCATTGACGTTCACCTTGCTGGTATCCCAGCCCATGTCGCGGTTAACCGCGATGGCTTGGGCGGCGAAGGCTTCATTGGCTTCGATCAGGTCGAGGTCAGCGGGCTTCCAGCCAGCCTTTTCCAAAGCGCGCTTCGAGGCTGGAATCGGGCCTGTGCCCATGATGGACGGGTCGACGCCAGCTGTCGCAAAAGATGCGATACGAGCCAATGGGGTCAGACCGCGTTTGGCCGCTTCAGCCGCACTCATGACCACAAGGGCTGCTGCACCATCATTGATGCCCGAAGCATTGCCTGCAGTGACCGTGCCGTCCTTTTTGAACGCAGGGCGTAACGCTTGGGCTGCATCCATCGTGGCACCTTTGCGGATGTATTCATCCTTATCGACCGTCACGTCGCCCTTGCGGCCTTTAACGGTAACGGCGGCGATTTCTGCGTCAAAACGGCCCGCGGTTTGCGCGGCTTCGGCTTTATTCTGGCTTGCTGTGGCGAACTGGTCTTGCTCATCGCGCGTGATTTGCCACTTCTCAGCGACATTTTCTGCCGTGATGCCCATATGATACGCGTTGAAGGCATCCGTCAGGCCATCGCGGATCATGGTGTCGACCAAGCCTAGGTCGCCCATTTTCGTGCCCGCACGCATGTAGGCCGCATGGGCCGACAAACTCATGCTTTCTTGACCGCCGGCGACAACGATATCAGCACTTCCCGTCATGATTTGTTGGGCTGCTAGGGCCACCGTGCGCAGGCCCGAGCCACAGACTTGATTGACCAGCCAAGCAGGCGCAGCGTCCGAGATGCCAGCAGCACGGCTGGCTTGACGGGCTGGGTTTTGGCCTTTGCCAGCGGTCAGCACTTGGCCGAA
>JBEIEG010000081.1:0-9656 GCA_040383035.1 Hyphomonadaceae bacterium
AAGATCAAAGTTGCGCGCCAACAAGTATTGAGCGACCCGCGAGGTTGGACCAAGCCTATTGAAAGACCTGACCTCCGGCTTCACACGGCAGTCGGGCTCAGGCACACCGGGCATAAGGACGAGCTAATCCTTATGAAAACACGAAGCAGCCACGTCTGCCCCGATTAACCCCGCTTATCCATCCCCAACCGGTGTCGCCGCTGCAGCAACAACGCCCTCTCGTCGGAGATGGGCTCAGGTTATGCGAGGCTTGGAGATAGGAGGATAGATTTTTATCTGTCCGCTCCAATATCCTCGCCGAAACTGGTGCCGCGCTCCACCCCCAAGGATCTTGCGGTACAAGATCTGGGACTCCATTGACGCCTCCCAGGATAACATGACCAAAACCCTGAAGCCCATCATAGACCTTTAACCATTTCCGCGCTAAAGCAGCCACGCCGCCGGACACGGTGGCGAACCGCCGGTCGATACGCCGCTCACAAGCGCGCGACCCTTGCGGGCGAAATTTGGTTTGCTTGTTAGCCTCTGGTTAAGGGCAATCCAGTGATGATCAACTCGCTCGAACAAAGGACGGCTACCATGCCCTCACTCAATAGTTTTAAATCTCGTCAGACTCTAACTGTCGGCGACAAGACCTATGTCTATTATTCTTTAGAAGCGGCCTCGAAAAATGGTCTTGGCGATGTTTCTAAACTGCCCGTGACTTTGAAAATTCTACTGGAAAACCTGTTGCGCGCCGAAGATGGCGTCACGGTGACCAAGGCCGATATCGAAGCGGTCGCAAAGTGGGTCGAAAACAAAGGCAAAATCGAACATGAGATCGCCTTCCGCCCGGCCCGCGTGCTTATGCAAGACTTCACCGGCGTTCCCGCCGTGGTCGATCTGGCCGCGATGCGTGATGCTGCAGCCGCGCTGGGTTCCAACCCAGAGAAGGTCAACCCTCTAATCCCCGTCGACCTCGTGATCGACCACTCGGTGATGGTGGATTACGCCGGCAAGGGCGACAGCTTCGCGAAGAACGTCGACCTTGAATATGACCGCAATGGCGAGCGCTATGAATTCCTGCGTTGGGGCCAAAGCGCGTTTAAGAACTTCCGCGTGGTGCCTCCCGGCACCGGCATCTGCCACCAAGTCAACCTCGAATATCTGGCCCAAACCGTTTGGACCGCCGAAGATGGTAGCGATGAAGTTGCCTACCCAGATAGCGTCGTGGGTACTGACAGCCACACCACCATGATCAATGGCTTGGCCGTTCTGGGCTGGGGCGTTGGCGGGATTGAAGCTGAAGCAGCGATGCTGGGCCAGCCCATCTCGATGCTGATCCCTGAAGTGGTTGGCTTTAAACTCGACGGCAAACTGCCAGAAGGGGCCACCGCGACCGACCTCGTGCTAACCGTCACGCAAATGCTGCGCAAAAAGGGCGTTGTCGGCAAGTTCGTCGAATTCTTTGGTCCGGGCCTTGATTCCATGACCTTGGAAGACCGCGCCACCATCGCCAATATGGCCCCAGAATATGGCGCGACCTGCGGCTTCTTCCCTGTGGCCGAAGACACGATCAACTTCCTGCGCTCCACCGGCCGCGATGCTGCCCGTGTGGCTTTGGTTGAGGCTTATGCCAAAGCCAATATGATGTGGAAGCACGATGCCGGTCAGCCTGTCTTCACAGACGAATTGGCCCTCGATTTGGGCAGCGTTCAACCCTCACTTGCCGGGCCCAAGCGCCCACAAGACCGCGTCTTGGTGGCCGATGCCGCAACCGCGTTCAAGACTGCACTCGAAGGTGAGTTTGGCAAGGCGGGCGAAGTGGCCAAGCGCGTTGGCGTGGAAGGGCACAATCATGACCTCGGCCACGGGGATGTGGTGATTGCCGCGATTACCTCTTGCACCAATACCTCTAACCCTTCGGTGCTGATCGCGGCAGGCCTTGTGGCCCGCAAGGCCCGCGCCAAGGGCCTGACCGTAAAGCCTTGGGTGAAAACCTCACTCGCACCGGGCTCGCAAGTCGTCACCGACTATCTGACCCAGTCTGGCCTTCAATCTGATTTGGACGCCATGGGCTTCAATCTGGTTGGCTATGGTTGCACCACCTGTATCGGTAACTCTGGCCCACTGCCGGAAGAAATCACCAAGGCCATTGTATCTGGTGATTTGGTTGCCGCTTCTGTGCTGTCGGGCAACCGCAACTTTGAAGGCCGCGTTAACCCAGATACGCGCGCCAATTATCTGGCTTCACCGCCGCTGGTTGTCGCCTATGCTCTGGCAGGCTCAATGCAGGTCGACCTCAACAAAGAGCCGCTGGGCACCGGTACTGATGGCCAACCGGTCTATCTAAAGGACGTGTGGCCAACATCTGCCGAAGTCTCTGCCATCATGCGCGAATATGTGACGGCAGAGATGTTTGCCCGTCGCTATGCCGACGTGTTCAAGGGCGATGTGAATTGGCAAGCGATCCAAGTCTCGGGCGGTCAAACCTATAATTGGCCCGCCAAGTCGACCTATGTTGCCAACCCGCCTTACTTTGACGGCATGACCATGACGCCAAAGGGTGTGGAAGACATTCTACATGCGCGCGTTTTGGGTCTGTTCGGCGACAGCATCACCACCGACCACATTTCGCCGGCAGGCTCGATCAAAGCATCCAGCCCCGCAGGCAAGTTCCTGACGGAAAATGGCGTCTCAGCCATCGACTTCAACTCCTACGGCGCACGCCGTGGCCACCATGAAGTGATGATGCGCGGTACCTTCGCCAACATCCGCATCAAGAACCAAATGGTTCCAGGTGTTGAAGGTGGCGTTACCAAGCATTGGCCTGATTGCGAAGTCATGCCGATCTATGATGCCGCTATGCTCTATAAGGATGCTGGTACGCCATTGGTAATCTTTGCTGGCAAGGAATATGGCACGGGCTCGTCACGCGACTGGGCAGCTAAAGGCACCAATCTTCTGGGTGTCCGGGCTGTCGTCACCGAGAGCTTTGAGCGTATTCACCGGTCGAACCTGATTGGCATGGGGGTTCTGCCCTTCCAGTTCCGCGATGGCGTAACTTGGGCCAGCCTCAATCTAGTCGGCGATGAAATGGTGTCCATCTATGGCATCAATGACATCGCGCCACGCAAAGAGATGGAAGTAGAAATCCGCCGCGCCGATGGCACAGTGGTGATTGCACCCGTCATCAGCCGCATCGATACGGCCAACGAGCTCGACTACTATTTCTCGGGCGGCATTATGCAGTTCGTGTTGCGTCAATTGGCCCGCGCAGCTTAAGGCATCAAACCCAGCTAGAAATAGGGCCTTCTGACGTCGTCAGAGGGCCCTTTTCATGCCGCATCAGGACTTCTCATCCACGGCATGACGAAACCTTACCAATCATTCATCAGGACAGGCCTTTATTTTGCTGGGCCGCACTCCTAAGTGGAGTCTCGAACGCCGGAACGGGAACCAATTCCCTGCCCCGACGCTCCTACTATTACCCGACTTACAAGGGTAATTCTTTTGGGGAGTGGACCTATGACTCGCGCACTCGCGCTTAATGTTGGGCCAGAACTGGGCCTTCAGCGGTATCTCACAGAGATCCGTAAATTTCCTATGCTGCATAAGGACGAGGAATATATGCTCGCCAAGCGCTGGCGTGAGCATGAAGATACTGGTGCGGCCGAAAAGCTGGTGACCAGCCATTTGCGCCTCGTGGCGAAGATGGCAATGGGCTATCGCGGCTATGGCCTGCCTGTGGCGGAAGTGATTTCTGAAGGCAATATCGGCCTGATGCAGGCGGTTAAAAAGTTCGACCCTGAAAAGGGCTTCCGCTTGGCAACCTATGCCATGTGGTGGATCCGCGCCTCGATTCAGGAATATGTGCTGCGCTCTTGGTCCTTGGTAAAAATGGGTACCACGGCTGCGCAAAAGAAGCTGTTCTTCAACCTCCGCCGCATGAAATCGAAGATGCAGGCGATTGAGGAAGGCGATCTGAAGCCGGAAGACGTGAATTATATCGCGACCCAATTGGCAGTCACGAAGGACGAAGTCATCTCGATGAACCGTCGCTTGTCGGGCCCCGATGCCTCGCTGAACGTTCGCGTTGGCGAAGATGGCGGCGGGGAATGGCAGGATTGGCTGGCTTCGGACGATGAAAGCGCTGAGACCGAATATGCTGAGCGCGAAGAGCATGACGAGCGCATGATCCTGCTGAACCAAGCCTTGTCGACCTTGAACGAGCGCGAACAGCACATCATCCGCGAGCGTCGCTTGCGCGATGACCCCGTGACGCTGGAAGACCTCGCCGATCAATATGGCGTGAGCCGTGAGCGCATTCGTCAGATTGAAGTGCGTGCGTTTGAAAAAATGCAAGCCGCGATCAAAAAGGCAGCGCTGGAAAGTGGCTTAATCGCCGCCTGATTTTGGTAGGCGCGACAGCTTATCCGCTCTATCTAACTCAGATAGAGCGGGCATTGCTTGAAATTATTGCACACCAAGGCATTGAATGATCATGTACGCGCTTCAAGGAGTGGGTGCATGACTTTTTCTAGGCGCGGTGCGTTGGCCGCAGGGCTGGGTTTTTTGGGCGCAAACGGCCTTGTTCGTGCAAGCCTGGCAGACCCTGCCGCACAACAAAGCCACCCACCTTTCTACTTCGGCGCTGACCTGTCTTATGTGAATGAGATGGAAGATTGCGGCGCGGTCTATCGCCAAGGTGGCAAGCGCGTTGACCCCTATCAATTGTTTGCCGACACCGGCCATAATCTGGTGCGCCTGCGCTTGTGGAATAACCCAGACTGGACAACCTACAGCACTTTTGACGATGTGCGCCGTTCGATCCGTCGGGCCAAGGCGAGCGGGCAGAATGTCCTGTTGGACTTTCACTATTCCGACGATTGGGCCGATGGCGACAAACAATGGATACCAAAGGCTTGGGAAAACATCCCAACCACCGAAGGCCTCGCCGCAGGCGTCTATCAATTCACCTTTGAAACGCTGACCAAGCTCGCCATCGAGGGCCTGATGCCACACATGGTCCAAGTCGGCAACGAAACCAATAAAGAAATGATGGGCCGTAAGGATTGGAAATGGGAGACCCGCGCGACGGATTGGGTCCGCAACGCCGCTTTATTCAACGCCGGGATCAAGGCCGTGCGCGATGCCGGCAAGGCCACAGGTACCGATCCTAAAATCATGCTGCACATTGCCCAGCCCGAAAATGGGGAGCCTTGGTTCGCCAAGGCCGCCGAGGCTGGCGTAACCGACTTTGATTATATCGGCCTGTCCTATTATCGTAAGTGGTCGACCCAGGGCTTAGATGGTCTCAATGCCGCGATCAAACGCTTAACCGCCACCTACAAAGCCAAAGTGATTGTGGTTGAAACCTCCTATCCTTGGACCAATGACGGGGCCGATGAGGCCGCAAATCTTCTGGGTCCAGACACCCTGATCAAGGAATATCCTGCCACGCCGAGTGACCAATTGCGTTATCTGGTCGACCTGACCCAAGGGGTGATCAGCCATGGTGGTGTCGGCGTGGTCTATTGGGAGCCCGCTTGGGTCTCTACCTCGTGCAAGACGCGCTGGGGCACAGGTTCGCATTGGGAGAATGCGACCTTCTTTGATTTCAAGCGCGGCAATGAGGCCCTGCCCGCCTTTGGCTATGTCCGCCATCCTTATGTTTGGCCGAAGAAGCCTTAAAGCGCGTTTTGATCTCTTAGGATCAAAGTTGCGCGGCAAGTCCAAATAAGAGCGCGTTTTGATCCCACGGGATCAAAGTTGCGCGGCAATTTAAGTTGAAGCAGCCATTCCTTAACCCCTATCGGTTAAGGTGAGGGCATGACAACTTTGACTTTCGCTTTGAGCGACTTGCCCGATTGCGCCATTCTTGCCAGCAAAAATGGCCGCGTTTTAGAAGCTAATGACTTGGCTTTGCAACGATTTGGCGAGCAAGTAGCCATGGGTGCCTTCGCACCTTGGTATGAAGCCCGATTTGGCTGGATGATCCAAGAGCGCGAAGATGGCAGTCAATTGGGCTTGTTCCGCCCCGATGCCGACGAAACGGCGCGCGGCAAGACCATGTTGTTTGCTACCCTCAGCCACGAAATCCGCACGCCTTTAAACGGGATTTTGGGTATGGCGGGCTTGTTGGGCATGAGTGAACTGACCAGCGCCCAGCGCTCTTGGCTTGGTGCTGTCACCGATTCTGGCCAACATTTGTTGGCACTCCTCAACGATATTCTCGACTACGCCAAGCTGGAGAGCGGCAAGATCGAGCTCGAGACCATGGTCTTCAATCCGGCAAAAACGCTGCAATCGGTCGCTGAACTGTGTTCACCACGGGCACATGAAAAGGCGCTGGAGATCGTCCTTGTGGTTGCCCCAAATGTACCGGTCGAAGTGGCCGGCGATGATGGTCGCCTGCGTCAGATTATTTTGAACCTGGCCTCAAACGCCGTGAAGTTCACCCAAGACGGTGGCGTTTTGCTTCGCTTGGAAGCCACAGGCGTCAACCGTCTGCGCTTTAGCGTGGAAGATACCGGCATTGGCATTCCTGTCGACAAGATGGAACGCGTCTTTGAAGAATTCCAACAAGCCGATTCCTCGCACTCGCGCCGCTTTGGCGGCACGGGCTTGGGTCTTGCAATCGTGAAGAAGTTGACCACGGCTTTGGGGGGCACGGTTAGCCTGAAGAGCCGTGAAGGCGGCGGCAGTGTGTTCTGGATTGATATTCCTTTTGAGACTGTCACCCCCGCCCCTGCGCGCAGCCAGCGCCTGACGGGGAAAACCATCGCAATCCAAAGCCAGTCCACCCTTTTGGTCGAAGCCCTTACGTTAGCTCTGGAAGATGAAGGCGCACGGGTGAAGCAAGTGACTACGCCGCGCCAAGCCAAAGAGGCCAGCGTGATCCTGCTCGATCACCATACCGATACCGTGCACGCAGCCCCTTGGCTTAAATGCGCCAGCCCGGTTGTGGCGCTGATCCCGCAAGAGCGCCGCGACCTGATTGATGATTATCGCGCCAAAGGTGCAATCGGCTATTTGATTAAGCCTTTGCGCACCGCCTCTTTGATCGAACGGGTTGCCTTAGCCGCTGGCGAAGGCGTGGATACGCGGCCTGTGGTCGCCAATGACGAGCGCGCGGATACAACGCCTATCGCGATTGGGTTGCGCGTCCTCTTGGCCGAAGACAATCCAATCAATGCGCTCTTGGCGAAATCGCTTTTGGTCCGCAATGGCTGCCATGTCGTGGCCGTTGGCAATGGGGCCGAAGCTTTTGCTGCCTTACAGGACGCGCCCTATGATCTGGTCCTTATGGATGTGCACATGCCAGTTATGGACGGGTTTGAAGCCACCCGCGCCATCCGCGCCTTGGGTGGCCGTTTCTTAGAGACACCCATCATCGCCTTGACAGCTGCCGCCATGGAAGAAGACCGCCGAGCTTGTAAAAATGCTGGCATGAATGACTTCATCACCAAGCCTCTCGACCCAGCGATGTTGTCCTCTGTATTAGAGCGCTGGACGAATGCCACCAGACAGGCCACTTTCGCCGCCTGATTAGGGACCGCTTTTTGAGGTCCTGATCCTTGTGAGGACCTTCATGGCTGGCAAATCCGCTAACGAACCGGAATTAGAACTTGGTGCCGACGATAAAGTAGGCGTTGGGGCCTTTTTCGAACGGCCTTCATTGGTCATGTTCGGTCTTGGCTTTGCAGCCGGCATGCCCAATCAATTGGCGGGTTTGGCTTTAGCCATCTGGTTGCGTGAAGCCGGGGCGTCGCTAGCGCTGATCGGCTTGATGGGGCTTGCCACGCTAACCTATGCGCTAAAGTTCCTGTGGGCACCCTTGGTCGACCGGGTCGCGATCCCGGTGTTGGACAAGGCTTTGGGCCGCCGCCGGGCTTGGATGCTATTGACCCAAGCCATTGTCATTGTCGGGCTGTTGTTGATGGCAACCAATGACCCTGCGCTGGCCTTCACGAAAGAGGGCGATGCCACTGCTGCCTTTATCCCGTTTGCGGCCTTTGCCGTTCTGATTGCTTTGGCAGGGGCCACGCAAGATATTGCGATTGATGCTTGGCGCATTGAAGTGGCCCGCGATGCGAACCGCTTGGGCGTTTTGACCGCAACCTATCAATGGGGCTACCGGGTCGCGATTTTGTTGGCTGGAGCACTACCGCTCTTTGTTGCCCAAGCTCTCAATGGTGACCAATATGGCTGGCTAGGCTGGGCAGTTGCCTATCTTGCGATGGCGGGCTTTATGGGCCTTGCGATCATCTCAACGCTTTTGGCCCCGCGTGAGACCACAGCCCCAGCGCCTCGCTGGGTTGCCCCCGCCGATGTGCCAGACCGCGGCGTGATCGATTATTTGGAATGGGTCGGCCGCATTGCCCTGATGGTGCTGGCAGCTTGTGTGCTGGCCGTGGGGTTAGCAGGCAAGGCAGAGCCCTTAGCGTGGTTGGTCGGCGACCTTTATGGCGGCACAAAGGCCATGAGAGAGGCGCTGGCAGCAAAGCCTTGGGGCGTTTGGCAACAAGTAGGCTATGCATTGATCGGCCTTAGTCTTGTGGTGGTGGCTTGCCTACAAATCCCCCGCGTAAAGACCCGCCCTGGCGCTTATTTCAAAGCGGCCTTGGCAGACCCACTGGCGGACTTTTTCAGCCGCTACAAGGACCTCGCCAGCCTGATCTTGGTGTTTATCTGCGTCTATCGGATGGCAGACTTCGTCCTGAATTTGACCTCGACCATGTATTTGGATGCAGGCTTCTCCAAGGACTCCATTGCCTTTGCGCAAAAATTCTTTGGTGCAGCCATGAGTGCGATTGGCGCAGGCTTAAGCGGTTGGCTGGTCTTAAAGTTTGGTCTGTTCCGCTGCCTCGTCATTGGGGCCTTTTTGCAGCCTTTATCGAACTTGGCGTTCATCGCGATTACGCTTACTGGTCCTAATGTCCCAGCCCTTTATGTCGCGATTGGCATCGATAATTTGTCGGGCATGTTCGCCGGCACCTGCCTGATCATGTATATGTCGATGCTCACCAAAGAGGGCTTTACCGCCACGCAATATGCGGTGTTCTCCTCGCTCTATGCCCTACCCGGCAAGATCATCACCGCGCTTTCTGGCCGTGTGATTGAAGGTGCGGCCAAGGCGTCTGAGACAGGCTGGTTGGCCGCTATGAAGCCTTGGTTCAGCCATTTACCAGCCGAAGCCTTTGCCGCAGGTGGGGCTAAGCTTGACGTATCGGGTCAAGCGCTAGCTGCCGGTTATACCGCCTTCTTCTTCTATACGTCCTTGATCGGGATTTTCGGCATCATCATGGCGTTAGTCATCTCGCGCGGTCCTGCCCGAGAAATTCTGGAGCGTGAACAACGGGACGAAGCAGAGGTCGAAGGCGCTTAAGCGGCACTCTCCGCCGGATCGGCCTTTTCCGCCGATACTTGCACGATGAAGTCGGTGCCCGACGGCCCCGTCGAGGCCAAGACAATATCGCCTCCGTTGAGGCGGGCAAGCTCGCGCGCGATGGCGAGACCAAGCCCTGTCCCACCTGTTAGCCCGCTGCCAGCAAACGGCATGAACAAATTGTCCTGCACGCGTTTAGGCAGACCGGGCCCTGAATCGATGACATGCAGGTCAATACGGTCGCCTTCGACGGTTGCATGGGCATGGATCGAGCCAGGCTTGCCGG
>JBEIEG010000082.1:0-9555 GCA_040383035.1 Hyphomonadaceae bacterium
GTATTGGCAAAGGCTAGATCATCGTGGCGTCGGCTGGTTTATCGCTGAGGCTTTGGCGGAGGGCGGCAAGGTCGCAGATATAGGCTCGAGGTCGATCCAATATGATACCAAGCGCGGAGCAGGCCGGACGATATGGAATGAGGCTCTGGGGCAACGGTAAGCTGAAAAATGGCCGTTCGATGCGGCAAGGGCTGCCCAAGTTTTTTTGCTCCGGCGCAATAGGGAAGATGAACTACATGCTACCAAGACCAAAACAGATAAAGTCTTACGCGCAGCACACAAGCGATAACAACGAAGCTAAAACTTGGGCTCGGCGGTGATGAGTGTCCAAATTTTGGATGGAACTTCAGTAGATTTGAAAGCATTAAATCGCGACTAAACCATAAAACTTGATCTTGATGTTTGGGGCCGGCTTTGCCGTAGCCTTAAAGTTTTCAACCACTTCACTTTTATGTGATCAATCTTCGGTTATGAATCCTTGACGCCTTGATCTGTTCCGAGACACTTTGGTTCGCCGTGTTGGCAAAAGCTGAAAATTTGAGGGCTAAAAATGAAAAAATATTTAGTAGGCGCAATGTTGGTTGGAATTCTGGCACTGGGGGCCTGCGCCACAAAGCGCTATCCTATCGCTACCCCGCTTTCTAGTGCAGAGATATCACAGATGAACTGCCGTGAGCTTAACTTGGAAATAATTCGGGCAGAACAAGTTCAAGTTCAGATTTCAAACACAGCGCAAATGGATTGGCGTTCTGTAGCTGGCTTCTTAGGTGACTATGGTATTGGTAACGCTATGGCAAAGAATGACGCCGAAAAAGCGATTAGGGCACGAATTGCATCTATCCGTGAAGCTCAAGCCAAGTCTAATTGCGCCTCTGGAAGCTAACGTTTGACAAACGGGCGGCTCGCAGCCCTTTGACTGTGAGCTGCTCTGTTTCCAACAAAAGTTGATTTGCTAGCATGCGCAATTGCCCCATGCTTGGGGCGGGGGCCGTCAGAACACTGGAAGGCTTGCTTAGGGACCAGTGGCGATGGTCCATTTTCTCTGAGAGCAAACTAAAGGCGGGGTAGGGGTTGCCCTTTGGTCCAGCGTTGGTGCGAGGCCAGTTTAACGTGGTTTAGGGCCTAGGACCAGATTCATTTTTCCAGCGAAATCCGTTAGGTTAGCCAATAGATTTGGGGAAAATCGGCGCGGCGGTGGCCTGCTAACAGGGGAATAACAGGATTGGTGGATTTGGTTCGGGGCGGCCATGGTCGGGCAGAACGGAGGTACACAAGCCTTGCCTCCCAAAGCTAGTATTCACTGTCCTCTACTTCGTCTTCGAGGACTTCCAAACGCTCCTCTGTCTTGGATTCCAATTCATCAAAATACGCTTCGCACCCCTCAATGAATGATTGGCTATTACCTGAGCATTCGTAGCGGTCCGTAAGTTCCCGTTCTTGCGCCCATTCGAAGCCAGCGTCGTGACCGGAGCAATCGGAAGTACATCCATATGAGCCTAGATTATCTTGATAGGTGGTTCCTTCAAGTTCATCTATCGCCTCGCTTTCTGCTTGCTCCTGGGCTTCGTCTCTGCGCTCTTGGATGTACTGTCGTTGCGCTGAAGCACGCTCAATCTCCTTTTGTTCGGTTTGGTGACGCGAAAACTGAAAGACAATAAAAATCAGAGCCAAAATGCCAATCACCCGCAACATCTAATCGCCTCTTGAAAAATCCTATCAATCTATAAACTTCAGCACCGGGTAGTCGCTGTGGGAGCCTTTGAGGGACCCCCGCAGGAAGAGGTGTTGCTTAAAATCAACGCTTCTTCGGAGCAGACCGGGAGTAGCCCTGCACAACGGTGCCATCCTTGCGGACGTAGGGTCTCACAGTAGTCGTCTTCGGGCCGTCGTAGGATGGCGCACGGTATGAGCTGGTGGAGCCAGTGTCATACGATGGCATCCGATAAGGGTCCTGTGTGCCTGACTTACCAGTGTAGGGGTTTGAGTTCCCTTGGCTCGAGTAGTTATCCACTGCCGTGTTGTTGGACGAAGACCGTTGGTGACCCTGCACGAAGGTGCCGTCTTTACGGACGTAAGGCTTCACATTGGTCGTCTGCGCGGCGATAGGACCGACTGCGATTGAGGCGACGAGTACAGCCGCCGTAATGATTTTCCACATAACCTGCTCCTTCAATAAGGCCTCGATCCTACTAGAGAAGAAGCAGTCCATCAATGGAGGCCTAGAGACACCCAAACAGCGCATGTGAGGGCACTGCCTGGCTTTCGGTGGATGGCGTTGTCTGAGCGGTGTGCCGAGAGCGCCGCAGCCATATGGCTAAAGTGAAAACTAGTTTTAGGTCATGCTCTTTGTTGAATGATGGAAGAATTGGTCAAGATTAGGCTCGCGAGAGACAGAGTGGGGGAGGGGCGTCCAAAATCTCTGGGATGTTCACCACCGGACCGATGGGTTTCTGCAAAGATAATGCTAACCCAGCTTTCTCGTGCGCGTGCGAGTATGGGGTGGCGCACTAAGCCAATTTTGCAAGCCGTCGCGATTGAATGTCACCACCGAACTCAGTAGCTTGACCTTTCCAGACGATGATGGGCAATGGCTTGAGTATGGATGCAGGACAATCGGGGAGTGAGCATCATGTTCAAGAATGTGAACTGGGAAAAGGGCTTCCAACGTCTGTGGCAGGTATATGCCTGTCTTGTCTTTTGTTTTGCAATCTTTCTCAGGCATATTGATGCGGGGTATTCGAACCCGACATTTAGCCCAGAGTGGTTTGCCGCTCTTTTGAAAATAGACCTTTGGGATGGGGTCACTATAGCGCTGTGGCTATTCATTCCGGTCTTAATCTCAAAGGCCATTCAGTGGGTCCTAAAAGGCTTTAAGCCTGATAACAAATGATAGCATCGCCGCCTGCTAACAGGCCAAAAACAATGTGGGTGCTGCCTAGCATTTCCTAACATTCCCTAAGTCGCGGGGAGGCAAGAATGCAGGCCATCGCGCGGCGTGCGGGTGCCCATATCTGCTGGTGAGAGATGCCCCAAATGTGCGCTGTATGCGCGCGCCCTGATGGACGGGTGACAATTGCCCAAAATAGGTATATAAACTTACCTAATTCCTGGGGGCTAAAAATGTCGCAAAACCAAGTCCAATCCGGCCAAGTTTCACCTGTCCGTAATGGTCATGCCCACGGGCGCAGGCTTTACCGGGTCAATGACCACCGCCTGTTGCGTCGCCTGCCTTGGAAAGCTGAGAATCGGACGCCAATCCTTGAAGCACTAGGATCGGCACAAGTCCCTGATGCGATCGACGTCAAAGCGCTTCGGGATCGTGAGGGCCTATCGCGTGAGGACTTCGCCTCAATCTATGGCCTGTCTGTTGATAGTATTAGATCATGGGAGCGGGGGACAGTCCCCAGCCGGGCGACGCGTGCTTATCTGGCCATCATCGCCCATGCGCCTCATATCGTGCGGCGTGGGCTGGGTGTGCGGTGGTAGGGCAATGGCAACAAATGGCAACATGGTTGCCCTTAAGCCAAACTGCCTTGAAGCCTTCGCGCGTGCGCTAGCTGAAGGGGACACCCAGCTAGATGCTTACCTTTTGGCTGGGTTTAGTGGGGACAGGCGGGTGGCTGGCAGGCTGGCTAGGCGCGCTGACATTAAGGGACGGGTGGCCGAATTGAAGATGCCCTCACCCAATCCCAGAGATAACCTCATTTCAGTTTTGCTTCAGGAGATCGAAGGGGCAAGGGTAAAGGCCCTTATGGCAGACCCTCCCCAAGCAAACGCGGCAATTCAAGCGACAATGCTAAAGGCCCGAATATTGGGCTATGGGGTTACAGCCCGGAAGCAGGAGCGCGCTATCAGGCGTGCAAGCCTAGAGATTCTAGGGTTAAATCTCTGAGGGTCAGTGCTCTAGTCGGCCTAAAATGAGGTCAAGTGCGCGCGTAATGTATGGTGTGGCTAGGGTTACCGATTTGTCCGGATCGCGTTTGAGTTTTCAGACCACTTCGCGCGTACGATGTATGGCGGGGCAAAGATCGCCACTTTGCTCTGAGGTCTAGCGATGTTTCGTCAGCAATACGCGCGCATGCGCACACAGATGGCCCGGTAGCTATCGCCAGATTTGCGGGAATCCTTGTTTCGTCCAGATACGCGCGCAGGTGCATATGGTGGGGCGTCTCTTCCCCCTAGTGGCACTTCTGTCAATTTTGGCCTGTTTAAGACTTTTTGCAGCGCCTAGTGATCATGGATTGGTGGAGCAATTGGTGGGTCCGATTCGCCTGATGCCACTTAAATCAATTAAATCAAATCGTTAAAAATTAAAATGGCGGACAGGGTGGGATTCGAACCCACGGTAGGCTTCCACCTACGGCGGTTTTCAAGACCGCTGCCTTAAACCACTCGGCCACCTGTCCGCGTTTTGACGTCACACCTGAAAAAAATGCAAGATCGATAAAATTCGATCTAATTTCCAAGCGTTGATTTCAAACCTCTCTTGTAATGTGCAACCCGCAGTCGGATCAACCGGCGCGGGAAGAATGTCTGCAGAAACTACTGTAGACCAATATGGTGGGACACAAAATGGTCCGGAATTCGGCACAGAAGTCACAAGTCGTTACGTATTGTTTTAAAACTAGAATAATTGATTTGGGGGTAGCAGGGCCACTTTGGGCCAGCGCGCTCCTATTGGCAGCAAGTTTAGCAGCTCATCCTGCAGCTGCCACGCCTAATGCCCGCTCAATGACCAGCGCCATCAATAGCGAAGCTGCGTCTACCGAAGTCGTTTCTAGCACCAAGCCTTTGCGCAAGGTTTCCATTGCGGCGCAAAAACCTGTGACCGTGACCACCAAGCCTATTCGTGTTGCCCCTAACCAAGGTGCTCCGATTGAGCGGGTCCAGATGGCATCACTAGCGCCTGCAACGACCCGGGCTGCGAAAGTTACGACACCAGCGGATCGCGCCATCCGCTTGACCCCGATTTCTATTCACGCGTCTGAACCGGAATCTGCGCCTGCTGTGCGCCCATCCGATGTGAAAGCCTTCCAAAAGATCGGCGCGCCCTATCAGGTGAATGGTAAATGGTACATTCCAGCCCATGAGCCCGACTATAATGAAATCGGGACTGCCTCTTGGTACGGGCGCGATTTTCACGGCAAGGCGACCGCCAATGGCGAATTGTTCGACATGAATGTCGTCAGTGCTGCGCATCCAACTTTGCCAATTCCAAGCCTTGTAGAAGTGACCAATTTGACCAATGGTCGCTCGATGGTGGTGCGGGTCAATGATAGGGGTCCGTTTGTATCCGATCGTTTGATTGACCTTTCAGCCCGTGGCGCAACGCTTCTAGGTTTTCGCGATCAGGGCTCTACTCAGGTGCGGGTCCGCTATATTGGCCCTGCTGATCCTGATTCACTGGTGACGACTGCCAATCTAACAGCGCCCAGTGACGAGCAAAAGTGGTCGAGACCTGCGCCAACGCCTGTCCAGACCGTGCCTCCTACTCGGGTAGCTGAGCAAAAGCCAACGCGAACGGTGAAGGCCGCCCGTGTGAATTCCGATGAAGTGGTCTCAGGTCATTATGTCCAAGCGGGCGCTTTCTCGAGCCGGGTAAATGCTGAACGCGCGTTGAACCGCGTGTCGGACATGGGGTCTGCCCAAATCGTTGAAACCCAGACCGCCTCAGGTGCAAACCTGTACCGGGTTTTGATTGGCCCGTTTGAAAATCAAGCCGAAGCCAGTGCCTTGGCGGAATCGGTCTCGGAGCAGGGCGTCAGTGGTGCCCATATTATGGCGTCACGCAACTAAAGACCGTCAAAGACTGCATCAAGACCCTTGCTTAGAGCGGGCGGGCGGGTCACTTCTGTCTGCACCACGAGAGCAGATGGGTCTTGAAGCATGACAGGCGGCCATTTCATCACTTTGGAAGGCGGCGAGGGGGCAGGGAAGACCACCCTGCTAACCGCGCTTAAGGCGCGGCTGGAAACTTCCGGCCACGAGGTGGTCCTAACGCGAGAGCCTGGGGGAACGCCGGGGGCAGAAGCCATTCGGGCCCTGTTGGTGACTGGGACAGCCGATCGCTGGACAGCATTGTCAGAGCTATGTCTATTCTTTGCCGCGCGTGAAGACCATTTGGAGCGCCTGATCCGTCCAGCCCTGAAACGCGGTGCGATTGTCCTGTGTGACCGATTTTCGGATTCCACCCGCGCCTATCAAGGTCAAGCGGGCGGGGCAGGGCGTGAGGCAGTTGAGGCCCTTGACGCTTTGATCGTTGGACAAACTCAGCCTGATTTGACGCTTATCCTCGATATTGATCCAGCGATTGGTCTGAAGCGGGCCGCAGCGCGGCGTGGGACCGAAGATCGATTTGAGGGCAAGGCCTTTGCATTTCATACCGCACTGCGCGCGGCCTATTTGGAACTTGCTGAGAGATTCCCAGAGCGCTGCGGCGTTTTAGATGCATCCTCAACACCGGATGTCTTGGCCGAAGCGGCTTGGGCCCTGTTGGTTGCGCGCTTAGGTCTGTCATGAGTGACGATGTATCAGGCCCAGATCAAGAGCCCGGATCGTCCCATCCGCGTGCTGTGTTTGAGCTTTTTGGCCATGAGTCCGCTGAAGCAGAATTGGCAGACAGTCTTTCAGGTGGCCGCTCGCATCATGCGTGGCTGATTACGGGGCCAAAGGGCATCGGCAAGGCGACCTTGGCTTATCGATTTGCGCGCAGATTGTTAGGAGCAGCCCCGGATCTGTCCAGCCCCCTGGCGAGTTCGACAGACGATGTTGTCAGCCGCAAGATCGCCCAAGGCTCTCACGCAGACTTGCGCACGGCTACACGGCTTGACCCTGAAAAAGGCGAAATCAAGCGCGATGTCACGGTTGCTGCCATTCGGGATCTCACGCAATTTTTCACCATGACAGCGGACGGGGCAGGGGGCGCACGGGTTGCCATCGTCGATTGCGCTGACGACATGAGCTCAAACGCTGCCAATGCGCTTTTGAAGACGTTGGAAGAGCCACCTCCAGGCGGCACCTTGATCCTGCTCGCCCATGCACCTGGCCGATTATTGCCAACCCTGCGGTCGCGCTGTCGCAGGCTGGACCTGTCGTGCCTGTCCGATGAGGCCATGACAAAAGCACTGCCCAGTATTGATGCCACGACGCGGAGTCTAGGCGCTGGACGGCCGGGTCGAGCGCGCGCGTTGGCGGCTTTGGGTGCGGCCAAACTCTATAGCACTTTGTCGCGTCATTTGTCCGGCCTGCCACGCGCGCCATTGGATGAAGCGTTGGCCTTGGCCGATGCCTGTAGCGATGCGGACCGCTTTCACGCAGTTTTTGATATGATGGAAGACTGGCTTGCGCGCGCCGGTCGGGCAGGGCTTGGCTTGGAGATCTCTGAGATTGAACCTGGCGAAAGCGTCCTGCTCGCGCGCCTTGCGGCAGGGGCAGGCATCGATGGCGCAGCCAAGGCGTGGAGCCATGTCCGTGCAGTACGAACCAAGGTCGAAGCCCTCAATCTTGACCGCAGTCTTGCGACATTAGAGGCGCTGCGTGCCATTCGTGCAGACTTGGCACCGATCCATTAGAGAAGCACCATGATCGATAGTCACGTCAATTTGCATCACGAATCCTTTGCCACGGATTTCGATGAGGTTTTGGAACGCGCCGCAGCAGCGGGTGTGCACGCCATGCTGACCATTTGCGACAAGATGGCTTCACTGCCTGCCATCGAAGCTATCTCTGCCCCGCGCAACAACGTCTGGCACAGCGTGGGGGTACATCCCCATTATGCCGATGACTATCAGGATTTAACAATTAGCCAGCTCGTCGCCGTGAGTGCAAACCCCAAGGCGATTGGCATTGGCGAAACGGGTCTTGATTTCCACTATGGCTATAGCGCAGAAGCCACCCAAATTGCGGTGTTCCGCACCCATATTGAGGCTGCAAGGGCCACGGGCTTGCCCCTTATCGTCCATACCCGCCAAGCCGATGAGCTGACGGCCACGATTTTGGAAGAGGAAATGGGCAAGGGTGCCTTCAAGATCTTGCTCCATTGCTATACCAGTGGCCTAGACCTGCTACAGCGTGGCTTAAACTTGGGGGCCTTTGTGTCCTTTTCCGGCATTGCGACGTTTAAGAATGCGACAGAGGTACGCGAAGCTGCCCGCCTTGTCCCGATGGACCGCGTGTTGATTGAGACCGATTGCCCCTATCTTGCGCCCATCCCCATGCGGGGACGCAGGAATGAGCCAGCCTTTTTGCCCCACGTCAGCCAGTATCTGGCTGATTTTTACGGGATTGAGGCTGGCGAGTTTGCTGACCTTGCGGACCGGAACTTCTTCGCTTTGTTCGATAAGGCAGTCCTATGACCCAAGCCAAAGCATCCCATGTTCGGGTCACAATTCTTGGCTGCGGTTCTTCCGGTGGCGTGCCCCGCGTAGGCGGGGAGTGGGGGGCTTGTGATCCAGACGATCCGCGCAATTACCGCACCCGTTGCAGCCTGCTGGTTGAGGCCTATCAGGGCACCTATAGTCATGAGACTTCGACAGTCATTTTGATCGACACCTCGCCCGACCTCCGCACCCAGTTCCTCGCGGCCAAGGTCAGCCATGTCGACGCGCTGCTCTACACCCATGACCATGCGGACCAGAGCCATGGCATCGATGACCTTCGCGCTATTGTCTATCATCAGCGCAAGCGAATCCCGACTTTTATGGACGCCTTCACGCGGGAGAATCTCGTCCGCCGTTTTGGCTATATTTTTGAAACCCCGCCCGGCAGTCATTATCCCGCTTTGCTAGATGCGCACGACATGCCCTTGCCGGGGCAAACTTTGACGATCAGGGGTCCAGGCGGCGCTTTAGACTTTCAAATCCTCGCGCAAAATCATGGCGAAATCGACAGCCTCGGCTTTCGCTTCGGCCCCGTCGCTTATTGCAATGATTGCAAAATCCTACCCCAAGCAAGCTTGGAAGCCTGCAAGGGCGCTGACCTCTTCATCGTCGACGCACTCCGCCACACGCCCCACCCAAGCCATGCACACTTGGAACTGAGCCTTGAGTGGATCGCGGAAATCCAGCCCAAACAAGCGATCCTCACGAATATGCATATTGATTTGGACTACGCGGCTTTGGCTGCGAGCCTGCCTGAACACATCGTGCCGGCGGTCGATGGCATGGTGGTTGAGGTGGCGGTTTGAGGGACGTTTTAGGTGCTTGTCGTAGAGCGTGTGCTTGGCCTTCGACCCATTAACGAGGAATTTTTGTGACCCGCATTAATGAACCAGAGCCTTTCGACGCATCATTTCAAGTCGATTTGGAAGTGCTTATTAAAGCTGTAGAATTACTCGCAACTCACGCGCCCTTGGGTGAAGCGCCCGACTTGGCTATGCTGCCTGCCAAGCTGCCAACCGATGGTGTTGACGAGAAAGCGCTACTGTCCGCTCTGTCTAAGCTTGTTCTCACCGGAGGTTTTGACTTAGGTGGCCCAGTTTCCTTTGCGCATATGGACCCGCCTACGCCGTGGCTGACATGGGTGATGACACTTTGGAATGCGCGTTTGAACCAAAAC
>JBEIEG010000083.1:0-9464 GCA_040383035.1 Hyphomonadaceae bacterium
CCATCTTGCCCTTTGGGAAGCCAATCGAGAGGGATGGGTCCAGCAGCCAGTTGACATACAGATCATTCAACAAAACCCGGAGCATATCCTTGGCTGACTTCTTGGGCTTTCGATTGCCCGCATCGATGGACTTACCAATCCCCAACTCATCACTCAGGCGATCCGTGAGACCTTTGATCTCTGGATGTTCAGACCATTTGTGGACATCCAAAGGCACCGAATGCCATCGATCGACCTTGGGTAGATTGTCACTTCGATCATTTTCCATGGACGGGTCAGTTGCCTGAGCTGGGCGATCAGTGTTGCGATGACGTTGCTACAGCAGAGGGTGCGTGGCTGGGCTGCAATCTGTCAAATGGGTTTTCTTGAAACCATGTTGTTGCAAGTCCTCTTCGCTCAAAATCACCTGCATGTTTCCATTAGGGGGATGGCGTAGGTCTCGTAGCCTGCCGTCAAACAAAATTGACAGGCCCAGTAGTCAGGTAATCCCCCCGTTTTTAACGGGGTGCATCTGTAGAACTTACGCAGCCATTTTCAGTTTCTGTGCGGGTGTGATGCCGCCGATGCCCATGTTCGGGCGGTCGTTGTTGTAAGTCCAGAGCCATTGCGTGGCGTGATCTTGGGCCTCCTCGATGCTTTCGATGATGTATTGGTCGAGCCATTCATGCCGGACGGTGCGGTTGTAGCGCTCGATGTAGGCGTTTTGCTGGGGCTGGCCGGGTTGGATATGCTGGATGGCGATGCCCCGTTTCTCGGCCCAGATCAGCAGCTTGCCACTGATGTATTCCGGGCCGTTGTCGACCCTTATAGTGCCAGGTTTGCCGCGCCATTCGATAATTCTGTCGAGGCTTCGGATGACCCGCTCGGCGGGTAGCGAGAAGTCGACCTCGATCCCCAGCCCCTCGCGGTTGAAGTCATCCAGCACGTTCAGCAGCCGGAACGCTCGGCCATCGCCGAGACGGTCCGCCATGAAGTCCATCGACCAAGTCATGTTGGGCGCATCCGGCACGGCCAGAGCGTCGGGTTTGTCCCGCTTCAACCGCTTGCGTGGTTTGATCCGCAGGTTCAACTCCAGCGCGCAGTAGATCCGATAGACCCGCTTGTGGTTCCATGGGTGCCCTTTGACGTTGCGCAGATGCAAAAAACACAGGCCGAACCCCCAAGTCTTGCGGGCATCGGTCAGCCCGACCAGCAGATCGGCGATCTCCTCGTTCTCGGCCTTCAGCTTCGGGCCATAGCGATAGCAGGTCTCGCTCACCCCAAAGGCACGGCAGGCCAGCGCAACGCTCGCTCCTCTTCGCGCCACCGCATTCTCGGCCATCTCGCGGCGTTGAGACGGCCGAGTTACTTTTTTCCAAGAGCCTCCTTCAACAGATCCGCCTGCATGCTCAGGTCCGCATACATCCGCTTCAGCCGACGGTTCTCCTCTTCCATGGCCTTCATCTGGCTGATCAGGGACGCATCCATCCCGCCATACTTCGCCCGCCACTTGTAAAATGACGCGTTGCTCATGCCATGCTCACGGCAAAGCTCGGCCACCGGCACACCGCCTTCGGCCTGCCGCAGGATCGCAAGGATCTGAGCCTCAGTGTATCTGCTTGTCTTCATTCAAAATCTCCTCGTTCATCTTGCCGAGAAAATTCTACGTATGCAGCCCCTTACCTTCGGGGGGGATTACCGTCACAGTTGAGTTTACGGTGAAGTTGCCAGCGCCTGTTACCATAAAACTTGGATATGAACGGTCACATTTGGCCTGTTTCCATTGCAAAGTAACTAAGAATCATATATCTCTAGAATCAAGAGTTACTATTCAGGCAAGGGAGACTATTGTGGCTGTCGTTGGATATCGTCGCGTTAGCAGCATTGACCAATCGCTTGACCGCCAAGACTTGGGTGATGTCGAGAAGGTGTTTGAAGAGAAACTCTCTGGTGCATCGGCGTCTGCTCGTCCGGCCCTACAGGATATGATCGGCTGGGTCCGCGAAGGGGATGTTGTAGTCGTCCACTCTATCGACAGGCTTGCCCGTAATCTTCAGGACCTTCTGTCCATCGTGTCGCAGTTGAACGGCAAGGGCGTCAGTATTCGATTCATCAAAGACAACCTAACCTTTCCGCCTGAAGGCACAGACGGCGCATCGAAACTGTACCTGTCTATTCTTGGTGCTGTAGCCGAGTTTGAACGCTCAATCATCAAGCAGCGCCAACGTGAAGGCATTGATAAGGCTAAGGCCAAGGGCGTCTACAAGGGTCGTAAGCCTACCATCAATAAGGACCGCATCCTTGCTTTGCGAGACCAAGGCCATAGCACCTACAAGATTGCCGAGGAGATGGGCATCAGCCGCATGACCGTCCATCGCACTCTGAACGGATGACTGGCAGCCTTGGGACCCTTGGAAAAGCTGGTGTAGGATTCACTTGCCGCTGGTTGCCTTTCTCATAACCGAGATAGAAATTTCGATTGCTAGGTAGGAACATGCGCCGCAGAATTGGCTGCACTCCTGAAGTTCATGCGCGTTTCCATTCCAGTTTTTGGCTCAATTCTTTGTGCCAACGTCACCAAAGACCGCGGAATACTCGGACTGCAATATGGTAACGAACTCCGCTGCGCCAACGTCTGTTAGATGACCGTAATCAAAAGCAAATGGTGCATGACTGGCATAGGCTCGGCACAAGTTACCATGACACAAAATCTCAGTTGGGCGGATGAATGTAACATCCTTTGACGCAATCTCCGCCTCTAGAAGAGTCTCAATCCGATCATCAGCTGCAACAACAGCTTCCAGTTGCGCGGGGATTTGCGCATCAAACTGCCCCAGCACGCCCTCAGCGACAATACGTTCTGGCAAGGACGGTATCCAGTAAGGAACGCCCCCGATCAAGACCAGTTTTGTGTCAGGCAAAGCTGACCTCAATGCGGCAATCGTTTGTGGCAATAGTGGGAGTTGATCGCGTTTGTTTCGCCAGTAAGCATGAAGCACCAATGTCTCAGGAGGATTACCCTTCATCTCCGAGAATGCTGCCCAGTTTTGCAACGCGCACCAGTCTGAGAGTCTGCCACTCTCATCCAGCATCGGCGCACAACCGGGTCCAGAAAAAAGTCCTGTCGCATTAAATCGAGCCTCAAAGCCTAGCGCCAAGGCTGCCGCGTGGCTGTCGCCCCACAAAACGATACTTGGCTTACCTTCTGGCAAACACTTTCCAATGTGGTCCTCAAAATTGCCTTTCTCAAAAAAACAATAATTCGGGCCAGTGGGGCGTGGTTGATAAGTCTCTGCGAAGGTCAACATTGTACGCTCATCAGTCTGCGCTTCGAGATACCGCAACGTCAGCTTTGGATGGGCCGCCAGCGTCTGCCCAACGATAATCGTAGCTGCAATCGCTACCGCAGCCCCCCACAACGCAACTCCGGGCTTTTGTCCAGAACGACGCTGCCTGAAGGGCGTCTCGACATACCGCCAGCTTACCGTCCCAATGGCAAAGATCAGAACAATTTGGAGAATTATGTGCCAAGGCTCGGCGGATATCGGCCCCAAGGCGACCGCAAACGAAAAGACCGGGAAATGCCAAAGATAAACACTGTAGCTAATCTTTCCGATCCCAATCAACGGGAAGAAACCAAGCGTACGCCCAGCAGGGGTAACTTGCGTTCCCCAAACAAGTATCATGAGCGTACCAACTGTCGGGATGAGTGTGATGAGGCTAGGGTGTCTCGAAGTGGGACCAATAAACGCCATACTGCCAGCGATAGCCAATAAGCCAAGTGTTGACCAAGTCACACTCGGTTCTGGCTTCCGATACTTAACGGCGAATGCTCCAAGCGCACCCAGCAGCAATTCCCAAAACCGAGATGGCGTGAAGTAGTAATTGACCTTCGCATGTGTCTGCGAACCCCATTCAGATAGCGCAAGGCTAGCCAATAGCATCATGAGTAACAAAGCGCATATGGTGCGTGTGGTAGCGCGCTTCCAACTGATCGCCAGAACTAGTGGAAATACTATATAAAACTGCTCCTCAACGGAGAGGCTCCAAGTGTGCAGCAGAGGCTGTGATAACGCATCAATGTCGAAATAGTTGGTCGTTTGCCAAAAGAATACGTTTGAAACAAACGCAGCGGCTGCGGCGGCACTCTCTGCGGTAATGCCAAATGCACGCGGCAGCATAACGCTCCACGCCACCGCCAACGAGCATGCGACCATCACTAACAGCGCAGGCAGGATGCGCCGGACACGGCGTTCATAGAACTTGGCCAGCGAGTATGATCCACTCTCGAGATCGTCTATCAAAATTCCGGCAATCAAGAACCCGGAAATCACGAAGAAGATATCTACTCCAAGAAACCCACCCGGCATAAGGGCAGGGTTCGCGTGAAATAGGATGACAGGCACGACGGCAATAGCGCGAAGCCCATCAATTTCGGGACGATAGTTCATCTATAATCCGATCAAGGTCCGAAGAAGGACAGTGTCTCAAATATTTCTTGCCTTTTCACAATAGGCTATCGGAAGAAGTCTGACGGTACATCCTGCTTGCAGAGCAGACTGAAGGTCGAGGCTCGGTCTTCATGGCACCCTGGCCTAAACATTCTATGATTACTCTGCCCATATTTGACGTTGGGACCCCCACAAAAGCTGGCGCAAGATTCACTTGCCGCTGGTTGCCCTGCCTACATCCGAGACAAAAATTTCAATCCGCTTCAAAGCAGACAGCAATCCTTTGTAGCCAAGAACGCTTCTGTTCCATCGTGAGACCAGCGCCATAACGCCTGCCAGCGCCCTGTACGGCACTCCAACCACCCAAGGCATCAAGAAGTTCAGTTGGACACTCTACGGTCCGCAGGCGGTACCTTAAGGTATGCCATAGGCAACCAATCCATACTTGAGAGACGTTGGTCTTGGTGCATCGGTACACAAATTTGACACCGACTCGGTACACGCCCACGTCAAGATTTACATTTAAATAATTGTTTTTATTGTATTTTGTTAAGTGTTCGATCCCTACCGCCGGAGCCAAGAAAATCAAAAGGTGTCAATGCGTTATACCATTGGCGCCTTTTTCATTCTGCCGCATCAAAAGTCGTAAAGTGTTGTAAACGCACCTCGTGACTTCATGAGCGATGACCTGCCCCCCGGTCGTACCTCGTTGATGATGCGAGTCCTTGGGGTTGATTGTTCTCAGTTTCAGGTTGGGCAGCCTCTACAAGGCGACGTTTAAACTTCTGGGGGGACAGGTCAAAGGCGATCACTTCAAATTGAGAGCTCCTCGCCAGACCCCAAACAATCTTCGAAATCATGGGCTGAAACTTGACGACCAATTCCCCATCGAAGTGCTGATTTCCACGAGCAAGATATTGCAGGAGTTTGGCACATAAACCGACAAAGACTCGCCAAACACACCGGTCAGCGGAAATCCTTCTGCGGGATCCACGGTCTGCTCAAGTGGATCGAGAGGCTGACCCGACAGCGTTTCTCCAAGCTCAAGAACCGCGTCATTCACACTCAATTCGACAGCGCCATTGGTCGTTGTCGCAATCGGGCAATTTCCCTTGTTCACAACAACTGTCTCGATCTCAAGTTGATCTGACATGACGATAAAATCAAGCCGCTTCACCTCGACAAAGTCATCAAAATACCATTTCACACTATAAGGTGCGGTCTGTGCCTGCGCAAATGACGCGCAAAAACCCAGGGTTGCGCATGGCAAAACGACAGCCATTGGCCAAACGTGTCTCATTTCGCCTGCAACTGGATTCCGCGACCGATTTCTATCTAGCACTGCCAGAGTTTTGGTAAACCCAGATGGGGACTATCGACGCAAACTTAATGAAGCCTTGCCATGCGACGAGGTCAAGGTGTTTGATGGCTTTGAAATCGCCCTTCAGATAGCTTTTCGGAACAGTCACCTTGAATTCATAGACTTAGGAGAGAATCCAATCATCTTGAAATCTGTAGTTTCGGCGGCACCCACTTAGCTGCCTACCTTCCCAACACTCCGGAAACAAGACGGCATGACCCGAGATGGCCAATCACCCCCAGTCCAGAACCACCTTACCCGACAGGCCCGATCGCATGGTTTCAAAACCTGCCATAAACTGATCGGCCTTAAAGCGGTGCGTGATGACACGGCGCACATCCAGACCGTTTTCAAGCATGGCAATCATCTTGTACCAAGTCTCAAAAATCTCACGGCCATAAACACCCTTGATGGTGATCGCCTTAAAGACAATCCGGCTCCAATCTACGGGCGATTTGCCGGGCGGAATGCCCAACATGGCTATCCGGCCCCCCATCACCAGATTATCGACCATCTGGTCCAGCGCCTGCTGATTGCCGCTCATCTCCATGCCCACGTCAAAACCCTGGGCGATTTTCAATGACGGAAAGACTGACCGCAAATCGGTGGTGGCCACATTCACCGGCACCACATCGGCCACCGCAGCGGCCAAATCCAGTCGCGCCTGATTGACGTCCGTGATCACCACATGCCGCGCCCCTACATGGCGGGCCACGGCGGCGGCCATGATGCCAATCGGCCCTGCCCCGGTGATCAGAACATCCTCGCCCACCAGATCAAACGACAACGCGGTGTGAACCGCATTGCCCAAGGGGTCCAAGATCGCGCCGATCTCATCGTCAATCGAATCCGGTAAGGGCACCACGTTGAACGCCGGAAGCCGAAGGTATTCGGCAAAAGCGCCCTGCTCGTTCACGCCGATCCCCCGCGTCGCCGGGTCCAGATGGAACCTGCCCGCGCGCGACTGACGGCTAAGCTTGCCAATCAAATGTCCCTCGCCCGAACAACGCTGGCCAATCTCCAACCCCTCAACCAAAGCCCCCTTGGCCACGATTTCTCCGGCAAACTCATGGCCTGTAACAAGCCCCACCGGCACGGTGCGCGCGGCCCAGTCATCCCAGTTCCAGATGTGGATGTCTGTGCCGCAAATGCCGGTTTTCTTGACCTTGATCAGCACATCCTCCGGGCCAATCTCGGGCACCGGACGTTCCACCTGCCAGAGCCCAACCTCAGGGCGCGTCTTTGCCAAAGCTTTCATCACATCACCCCCGTTTCACGGCCCGCGACCTCGAAGGCCTCCAGCGCGAAATCCAAATCGGCCAAGGTCAGCTTGGCATTCATCTGCGTGCGAATCCGCGCCCGCCCATGCGGCACCACCGGGTAAAAGAAAGCCGAGACCATCACGCCGCGCGCATCCAACGCCCGAGCAAAGGCCTGCGCCTTGGGCGCATCTCCTACCATCACTGGGATGATCGGATGCTGACCGGGCAAAAGATCAAATCCCGCGGCAGCCAAGCCCGCCCGCCAATGGGCGGCATTGCGGAAAAGGTCGGCTCGCAGATCGTCGGCCGCCTCGACAATATCCAAAGCGGCCAATGCCGCCCCCACCACGGCCGGGGGCAAGGCATTGGAAAAGAGATACGGCCGCGCCCGCTGCCGAAGAAGGTCAATCACCGGCTGTGGTCCCGCGATATAGCCCCCCAAAGCCCCACCCAAGGCCTTGCCCAGCGTGCCAGTCAAGATGTCCACCGCAACCCCGGCATGGGCCGGCGTGCCACGCCCACCCGGCCCCATGAACCCCGTGGCATGACAATCATCCACCATGGTCAAACAGTCATAGGCATCGGCAATCCGACGAATTTCCCGCAGGTCAGCCAGGTAGCCGTCCATCGAAAACACGCCATCCGTCGCAATCATAACAAACCGTGCGCCACCCGCCCGCGCCGCCTGCACTTGGCGCTCCAAATCCGCCATATCTCCGTTCTGAAACCGAAACCGCCGCGCCTTGCACAGCCGGATGCCATCGATGATTGAGGCATGGTTCAGACTGTCCGAAACAATCGCATCTTCCTCTCCGAACAACGGCTCAAACAACCCGCCGTTGGCATCGAAACAGGCCGCAAACAGAATGGCGTCCTCCATTCCGAAAAACCGCGCCAAACGCGCCTCAAGCGCCCGATGCAAATCCTGCGTGCCGCAAATGAACCGAACCGAAGCCATGCCATAGCCATGACTCGCCATCGTCGCCTCTGCTGCCGCCGTCAGTCGCGGATCATCGGCCAATCCCAGATAATTGTTGGCGCAGAGATTCAGCATCCGCCGCCCGCCAATCGTGACATGGGCACCCTGAGCACCCTCAATCAGCCGCTCTCGCTTCATCAAACCATCGGCCTCAATCTGGACCAAGGTTGAGCTCAAATGAGTCAGGAATCGAGAATCTGTCATGGCGGAAATCCTCCAACTTAACGGATGTTTTACACAATCGGCGCCAATGTCAAGATAGCGGAATAAATCCGCCAAAACGGAATACGCCTTCAATGCGGCCCAAGTATCCTCGGGGGGGCCGGGGGGCGAAGCGCCCCCGGGGCATCAACTGTCCTGCACGATCAGAATGGCGCGCGCAGGCCCTCCCTCGGCATGAATGGCATGGGGTCGATCCGCCGGGTAGCGCGCAGTGTCACCCGGACCCAGCAGGCTTTCCTCTTCGCCCGACATCACCCGCAGCGCGCCTTCAACCACCGTCAGATGTTCGCGGCACCCCGGACTGTGTGGCTCGCTTTCCAAAGAGGCTCCGGCGCCAAAGCTCAGATCATAGACCTCATGCTCACCCACTGCCTCGGCGGGCGACAGGATGCGGATCGACACCGATGTGCCGCGCCCCAGAATAACCGGGGCCGCCGCCGCACGGATCACCACGATCCCCGGCTCGGGCTTGCCTTCCAAGAGCCCTGCGAAATCCACCTGCAAGGCTTGGGTCAGATTCCACAAGGTCGCCACAGTGGGAGAGGATTCGCCGCGTTCGATCTGGCTGACCATGCTGCGCGACACGCCCGAAAGCTTCGCCACCGCGTCAAGCGACAGCCCACGCGCCTTGCGCGCTTCGCGCAAGGAAGCGGCCAGCCGGTCATGAATATCGGAACGCGGGTTCATGGCAGCACCCTGCCCAAGCTCTGGGCGGCTCGTCAACCGCAACTTCGCCCTCGTCGTCGACTTCGTCGCTCCTCGGCCATGCCGACGAGGTGCCGCAGGCGCACGAGGAGGCTCAGGTGCCACAGAACGTTACATAGTCTCCAAAACCCTCTGGCGCGGGCAAGGCGAAGCCTTCACGCCCCGTCGCGGGTTCAAAGGGGCGGCGGATTTCGGCCATCAGGGCATGAAACGGCGCCATGTCGCCCTCCGTGGCAGCCTGTAGGGCCACCTCCACCAGATGATTGCGGGGAATGATCGCAGGGTTCACGGCCCGCATCGCCGCAAGGTCAGGATGCATCGCCTGCCAGCGTTCCAGCCATCCCGCCAACCCCTCTGCCATGTCTCGCACCCCATCCGACCCCGCCTCTGTCAGGCGACGGAAGAACAGCGTCCAATCCACCCCCGGCAGCAGCGCCAGCAACGCCTCCACGAGCCCAGCATCGGGTGACGCAAGCCCCAGCTTGGCCGCCATCACCGCCTGAAAC
>JBEIEG010000084.1:0-9453 GCA_040383035.1 Hyphomonadaceae bacterium
GCATGCAGACCACCAAACTCATCCTTGGCCTGCTCAATCATGCCTTTGACGGCAGCAAAATCGGTCACCGATTCAGAATTGGCGACAGCCTCGCCACCCGCTGCCTTGATCTCATCGGCGACCGCTTGGGCTGGCCCGACTGAGCCTTCATCGCCGCCCGTTACAGAGCCGCCCAAATCATTGACGACAACTTTGGCCCCAGCAGCAGCGGCTTGCAGCGCGCATTCGCGGCCAATGCCATTACCACCGCCTGTAATCAGAATGACTTTACCGTCTAAAACGCCCATGGTCGTGCTCCCTTTTGCTTGCCTTTATCCCCTATCGATAAATCAATCGAGCCAATTATCAAAGGGGACGGACAATCTTACTTGTAGGTGTCAAAACGCCGCCGCCTCTCAGCGCGACAAATGCCCTCAGGACCAGGAAACAAGCTTGCGGCAGTGATGCCCATCATCTCAAGGTCATCAAGGATTTTGTCGCGCTCGGTGTGGGAAATATCAAAAATTCTCAGAAAGTTGCGGCCCGATCTTCTTTCGCATTCAAATAGGTAGCCTTCAATGTCATCAACGTTCGTCATAGCAAAAACAGACTGCTGCGTTACCGCTCTTTCGTTCTCGATTGGAAAAGCTCTCATGGGCGAAAAATGAAGATCTTTCAGAATTAACTGATCAATTGACGGGAAGACAGCGCTCCAGCTCGCCCAGTCAAACAAGAAAATCCTCATGGGCTTCGCGTTAATTTCAGAACTATTTCCGTCCAAGGCTGCAAAGTAAGCAGCAATGTATGGAGAATAAGTCCAATCGAGAAGCGGTGTTGGAAATCCATGGTGCTGCAGAAAACCTAAGAACGAGTAGAATATCACGGGGTTGGTTAGATTCATGAATTGAGGCTTCAAAGTAGTAAATGCGAACGATAGCTGAGGGATGTCATTTGCTACATATTCATTCATTAGAGAGCGTTTGGTGCGATGAAACGAAGTCTTTAATGGCCATGGTTGCCCTTGTCCTCTAAAGATATGTTCTCGTAACGGCAGGCCGCTGACTTCGTGCTTGAATTGTTCCCAAGTAACCGATCGTGCTCTTTCGTTCGAAGTGCGTCCAATATCGCCAAGCGATCGCCTCGATGCAATTCCGGTGCTTGCGCCTTTTCGATATTCAGCGCGAATATGAATGATATTGCTTTCGAACGAGAGCTTTAGGCCGATCTCTGGATCAAAGCTAACACCCGGGTAGACAGCTCCGAAGTTCGCGAGGGGCACTTCCCTGCCACCTTTGTCAAACGGATATATGCGCACAAATGAGTATATCTCGTTGGAAGCGTTTCCGTTCAGTACCGCAAAGAAATTTGGCAGTTCGGGATCGTCGTCATAGAAGTAAACGACTGCTCGTAGTGTATTGTTGAGTACTTCCGCCTCTACAATAATACCACCTTCGTTTAGGCCCGAGACTCGACCAATCCATTGTCCGGTTATCAAATCATGGTCCATCTGCGCACCTTTGAATCAATCAAAGGTCATTCTTGCAGACAATCGTAACTGAGTCCATCAAGACCCCTTGGTCGAGCCCTGATTTTCTGGCGCTGCATCTTCAAAGCGGTCGGCCTCGGCCAAGGGCTTGAACAGGCGCATCCATGCCCCTGCGATGAAGACCGCGCCAATGCCGCCGACGACAACCGCGGTGACTGGGCCTAGCAGGCGGGCAGCGACCCCGGACTGGAATTCGCCCATTTCATTGGATGCTGAGATAAAGACAAAGCTGATGGCAGACACCCGCCCACGCATCGCATCCGGTGTTGCCAATTGCACCAGTGAGGAGCGGACATAGACGGAGATCATGTCAGCCGCACCGGCGAGCGCTAGGCAAGCGACCGATATCCACAAGGTGGTGGACAGGCCAAAGCCCAAGGTGGCCAAGCCAAACACAAAGACCGCGCCAAACATCCAGCGCCCAACATTGCGCTCAATCGGCTTGATCGCCAGATAGATTGACACAAGGCCAGCCCCGATCGCCCCGGCTGAGCGCAAAGCCCCCAGTGCCGCCGGTCCAGCATGAAGAATGTCGCGCGCAAAGACGGGGAGGAGGGCAGTAGCACCTGCGAGCAGCACGACCGCTAGATCAAGGCTGAGGGCTCCCAAAACAATTTTATTGTCGCGCACATAGATCAGGCCTTCCTTGATCATTTCAAACGTGCGCCCGCTTTCAACTTTTTCTTGTGGCGGGGCTTTGGTCACAAAGGCGAGGAACCAGCCGCAAATAAATAATCCAAAAGCAACGCTGTAGGGCACTGACGGGCCAAATTGAAACAACAGCCCGCCCAGAGCAGGACCAATGACGGAGCCGCCTTGAAAACTTAAAGACATCAGCGCGATGGCTTGGGGTAATTGCTCGCGTGGCACCAAGTTCGACACCATGGCAGAGCTGGCGGCTGGCAGAAAGGCGTTCAGCATGCCCGTTACCATGGCAACAGCAAAGATCGCCGCAATCAAGGCCGATGGCGCAAAACCCGATGCAGCAACCAAAGCCCCAGCAATCGCTACTTTGAGCGCGATACAGCCCAAAATGATCAAGCGGCGGTCAAACCGGTCTGCCGCTTGGCCGCCAAATAGCGACAAAATGAGTAGCGGGACGAATTGGGACAGGCCAATGAGGCCTAGAAGAAACGCGCCTTCCTCAATCGTGTCGCCGCGAGCCCGCGCAATGTCATAGACTTGCCAGCCCATGGCGGTGATCTGAATCTGGGTGCCCAAGGTCCAAAAGACTCGGGCGCACCAATAGCTGGTGAAGGACGCATGGGCAAAGGGGGCTAAAGATCGGCTCACCCTTCTGTGATGGGTCAGCCGACCTTTCAGGTCAATGGACTAAAGGCGAGAAAGACCTAAAGCGGCGCAGTTGCCGCCTCGAGCCAAGCCCGCACATCGGCTTCAACCCGTGGCCCAATTTCAGCGAGAACTTTGGCGTGATAGCTGTTCAACCAAGCCAGCTCTGCCTCGGTCAACATCTCCACCACGATCAAGCGGCGATCAATCGGCGCAAGCGTCAAGGTTTCAAAGCCCAGCATTGGCCGCTCACCACCCTCAATCGGGGTGGCTGGCGTCACAAATTGCAGGTTTTCCGTGCGAATGCCGTATCCATCAATCTTATAGAAGCCAGGCTCGTTCGAGACAATCATGCCTGGTTCTAGCGCCACGTGATTTGGCACTTTGGCGATGCGGTGCGGGCCTTCATGCACGCCCAGATAGGAGCCGACGCCATGGCCGGTGCCGTGGTCATAATCAAAGCCACCTTCCCACAAGCTCATGCGGGCCAAAGCATCGAGAGCAGAGCCTGTGGTGCCTTTCGGGAAGCGCACGCGTGACAAGGCGATATGGCCTTTAAGAACGCGGGTGAAGCGGTCCTTCATTTCGGCGCTGGGTGTGCCGACTGCCACCGTACGGGTCACGTCGGTCGTACCGTCGAGATATTGGCCGCCCGAATCGAGCAGGAACAAATTGTCCTGATCCACTTTGCGGTTGCTTTCGACGGTGACGCGATAGTGCGGGAAAGCCCCGTTTGGACCCGCGCCCGAAATGGAGTCAAACGACAAATCCTGCAACGCACCCGTTGCCATCCGAAAGCCTTCGATGGCCTTACAAATGTCGATCTCTGTCAGCTGGCCCTTAGGCGCTTCTACGTCAAACCAATGCAAGAAATTGGCAAGCGCTACGCCGTCGCGCGCATGGGCACGCTTGGTTCCGGCGATTTCAACGGCGTTTTTCAACGCGCGCGGCAGGATGGTGGGGTCTTGCCCACGGACGATCTGCGCGCCCGCTGCATGCAAAGCATCAAAAACGTGCGCGGAGGAAAGGCTCGGATCGACCAAAACGCGCTTGCCACTCGTTTTCTTGAGGGCTTCGACAAAATTAGGCTCGGTGCTGATTGAGACTTCATTGCCTAAGAAGCCACGTAATTCTGGTGTCACCTTTTCTGGCTTCACAAATAATTGCGCCGTGCCGTCCTTGTTGAGGATTGCGCTGCCCAAAGCTAAGGGGGTGCGCGTAACGTCTTTGCCGCGAATATTGAACAACCAAGCCAGAGCCGCTGGCGAGGTTAGAACACTGGCCTCAATCCCATCGCCTGACAGTTTTTCGCCAATCCGCGAACGCTTGGAAGCGCTGCTTTCGCCTGAAAAGGTTTCGGGATGTGGGACGATTTCTGCGCTGGGTTCTGCAGGACGGTCTTGCCATGCTTGGTCAATCGGATTGACGCCAACGGCCACCAACTCAACACCTGCCTGGGCGGCGGACTCCTTTAAGCGAGCCAAGACATCGGGGGGCACAAGACGGGGATCATAGCCGATCTTGGCACCCGAGGGTGCTTCGGCCTTGAGCCAAACGGCCGGCCCTTGGTCGACAAGGTCGCGTTGTTCAAACAATTCTGGCGCTGTTTGGCTGACCGCCTGCTGCGTATAGCGCCCGTCCGAGAACAAATAAGCCTTGTCGCGCAAGATGATGGCGGCACCAGCAGAGCCCGTAAAGCCCGTGGCCCAAGCCAAACGCTCAGCACAATCGGGCAAATACTCATTCTGCCATTCATCCTCATGCGGCACAAAAAGGCCATCAAGGCCCAATTGCTCCAACTGAGCACGGATTAATGGGATTGCCTTACGGCCTTGGTCAGCGCCACCGCGCACATCATAGTTTTGAAACATGACATGAGCCTAGAGGCATGGTCGAATTCGCGCAAGGCGATGGTGCTGAGGGATTCACAATTTGTTTGCATCCCATGGGTTACAAATGCGCAACTAGTCTTTCGCTGGTCCAAGTTTTGGCAAGCAGAAGCATACAAAGGCTGGGAGGACCCAAGAGTTAAATGCGCGGCCTTCGAAGTCTTGAAGCCTTGTATCGGACGGCCTCGACCAGCCGTGTGCTCAATCTATTCCAAGTTCATGAGAAGAATAGCGAAGAGGATGAGTATGCGCGGCATCCATTCTTTCAGGACCCGACCCTAAACCGCGCCATTTTTGTCAAACACCGGCTGCGTTCAGACGAAACCTATTTGATGCCCCGGTCCAGCACCGTTGCGACGAAAATCATCTTTCCTTTCGATAAGCGAACCCTGCGTGCCGGTGGCCAATCGATCTTTATCGGACAAGCAGGGTACCAACAGACGCTGATTGAAATGCTGGGTGGTGAGCAGGGCCATGTGGACGAGGATTTCAGGCTTCTGACGCTCTTGTCGAAATTGCCATCGCTTGACCCCTTTTTGCTCAAAGAAACCTTAAACCGTAATGGTTTTGAACCTGCGGATTGTTACTTCGCCATGTCCACTGCCGACATTGAGCGGATGCGCAGTTTTGTGGGGGAGCAAATCCGGGAATTGATCGCTTTGGCGTTTGGCGGTTCAAACAATCATATGGGGGAGAGTATCAAGCGCATGGTGGACGCCATCCTGACGAAGGATACAGAATCCCGCTTGGACCCCTTGCGGGTGACATTGGGCTTAGATGGCCAACAGTTTGAGGATAGCATCTTTAGTTGGAAAGGTTTTTTATACTTCAAATGGCAGTTTCGCGGTAGTATGGTGAAGCTGCAGGCCTTAGTCAGTGCCCTAGATCGCGTGGCCTTGGAAGGCGCAGTAGATCGGGTACTAGACACGTCCATTGCCGAGCAGCGGATCGCCTTGAAGAAAGCGGTCCAAAAAGCCGCGCGCGGCTGCATCGCCATTTTGAGTCTCTATGATGATGCGTTCAACGATTTGGTAGAGCATGGCAATGCGGCGGCATTCCGGAAATTCTTGTTGGAAGCGCCACGTTTGTTCATTGAACTGGGTCACAGTATGGGCGTAATGAGCCACATTACCAGTTTTTGGGACTATCGTTTCCCTAACCCGAGGCGCTTGCGTATGCAGGCTTCAGAATTCTACGAATTGCTGAATGAGTTTCTGACCAGCCTGACCGAAACCACTTATGAAGATTTGAGTCCTGCAGTCTAAATGCGCTCAGGTGCTGTGAATGGGTCGGCGGTAGGTCAGAGTTGACCAATTCTCTTTCCGATATCGATGTTCCAGTACCAGACCTCGCTGGCCATAGGCACGACGAATGGCTGGCTCTTGATGGGTCAAAAGGCCTGACAACACGATACGGCCACCCGGCTTCACAATGCTGGCTAGGTCTGGTGACAAGCGCACCAGAGGCTTCATCAAAATGTTAGCAAAGACCAGATCAAACGGCCCTTGCGAGCGGATCAGCGCCCGACGTACCCCATTCGCAACATAAGTACGCACCTTCGGGCCAACGTGGTTAAGCTTGGCATTCAGGCCTGCAATATAATTGGCGCGGGGATCAATCTCGGTCCCAACCACAACGCGGCTGCCTGTTTTCGCCGCTCCGATGGCCAGAATGGCAGAACCCGTTCCGACGTCTAGAACCCGTTGTGGACGTTTGCCGCGGGTCAATAGTCGGTCGAGTGCCAAGAGGCAGCCCGAGGTCGTCCCATGGTGACCCGTACCAAAGGCCTCGCCGGCATCAATAATGATTTCTACGGAACCGTTCTTGGCTTTGCCAACATCATGGCTGCCAACAACCATGAATCGACCTGCGGGGACGGGTGGCAGGCCTTCCAGCGACATCTTCACCCAATCGGCATCTTCCAAGGGCGCAAGACGGGCGTCTAAATCGGGGTCTGAAAGCGCGATTGCACCCACGCCTAATTGTGCCGATTCCAGCGTGTAGGCGTAGGCCTCGAGTTTAAATTGGCGGCGTTCCAGCTCCCACCAGCCGACAGCACCAAAGCCACCCAATGCGTCAAGGAGTTTCGAAGCGCCTTCAATGGCGGCGCGCGGACCAGTGGCCAGGATCAGATACATGCCCGCGAGATAGAACTTACACCTGTTTTTGTCGAGTTAGACCGGCAGTCTGGTTCGTCAGCCTGCGCGCGCGCTCTTTCAGGCGCGCCCAACGCGCGCTATCAGAAGCGCACAACAACATAGAGCCTAATCATGCATGACCTGAAAGCCCTTCGAGAAAATCCTGCTCATTATGACGCCAGCTGGGCGCTGCGCGGCTTGTCGGCCCAAACGCCTGCTATTCTGGAAATTGATAGCCGTTTGCGCACGGCTATGACCAAGCGGATGGAAGCGGAAGCTGTGCGGAATTCTGCGTCTAAGGCCATAGGAGCGGCCAAAGCACAGAAGAATGAAGCTGAGGCGGCTCGCCTGATGGCTGAAGTGGCCGAAGCCAAGACTGTAATGGAAGAGTCCAGTCAAATTGAAGCTGTGGCGCAAGCTGAGCTGGATGCGATTATTCAGGCTTTGCCAAATCTCCCAGACCTTGGCGTGCCAGTAGGCGACGATGAAACCGGCAATGTGGTGGTCAAGCATTGGGGCACCCCGCCGCAATTCCCATTCGTTCCGAAAGATCATGTTGCGATTGGCGAAGCCTTGGGCGGGATGGATTTTGAAGGTGCGGCCCGGATTTCTGGATCGCGCTTCGTTGTACTGAGCGGTCAAATGGCCCGTCTCGAGCGTGCTTTGGGCCAATTCATGCTGGACCAACACACGGAGAAGAACGGCTATCAGGAAACCAATGCCCCAGTTCTGGTGCGCGACCATGCTTTGTTTGGGACAGGCCAACTGCCTAAGTTTGAAGAGGATTTGTTCAAGACGACCGATGGCCGCTATTTGATTCCGACGTCAGAAGTCTCGCTCACCAATTTGGTGCGCGAACAAATCATCGACGATGAACGCTTGCCGATCCGCATGACGGCGCTATCGCCTTGTTTCCGCTCTGAAGCGGGCAGTGCGGGCCGCGATACACGTGGGATGATCCGCCAGCATCAATTCTGGAAAGTGGAATTGGTATCCATCACCACGCCAGAAACCTCTGAGGCCGAGCATGAGCGGATGACGGCCAGCGCAGAAGGCATTCTGGAGGCTCTGAAATTGCCCTATCGGCGTATGCTGTTATGCACGGGAGACATGGGTTTTTCCGCGCAACGTACGTATGATCTGGAAGTATGGCTGCCGGGGCAGAACGATGGCACAGGTGCCTATCGCGAGATCTCGTCCTGCTCCAATTGCGGGGATTTCCAAGCGCGTCGGATGGATTCCCGCACGCGCGCGAAGGGCGAGAAGGCTACCCGGTTTGTCCATACTTTGAATGGATCAGGCTTGGCGGTGGGCCGGACGTTAGTGGCCGTACTTGAAAACTATCAACAGGAAGATGGCACCATTCGCGTGCCCGACGTTTTGGTGCCTTACATGGGTGGACTTACTCACTTGGGATAGGCTTCAGCCATCGCCTGATAGCTGTCGGCTACCAATTCCTCGAGGACGCTGAGATCAATGTCGCTTAGCTTGTTGATGTAGAGGCAGCCTTTCCCAGTTCCATGCTTGCCGAGCCGGGCGAGCAGCGGGGCCGCGCCGGCAGATTCGAGTTTCAGATAGCAAACAAGTTTTGCCTTGCGTGGGGAAAACGCAACGCGAGGGGCATCGCCTTCGTGTCCGCTCTCATACCGGTAGTGGTACGTGCCAAAGCCTATGATCGAGGGTCCCCACATCACGGGTTCTTGGCCCGAAGCCCGCGCGAACAGATCGGCTAACACTCTGCCCTCGTCGGCTCGCCCAATGGGTTCTACTTCGGCGAGAAAGGCCGCAACGCTTTTGGTTTCAGGCTTTGTTTTGTTTTCCTTGGCCAACCTTATACACCTCTGTTGGAAGAAACTTTACACTTAACAAGTATACAGAATGGTGACCAAAAATCACCCTGTTCGATTCGAGGCTATGCCAATGTTTGATTTCATCTTTTATATCTCGGCTGGAACACTCGCTTTCGGTGTGGGGCTTGGCGTTAAAGGCATGCTTGATCCGACTTGGGCTGGACAACTTGTTCGTTTGCAGCCTGAAAATGGACAGCCTGAGGGCTATGCAGAGTTTCGAGCAACATTCGGCGGGATGTTTCTAGGCCTCCATTTGTCCGCCTTGGCCTTCATGGTTTTCTGGGAAAAAGAGGCTGGCATTGCGGCTTGTAGCATTTTGGCCGCTGGCTGGTTGTTCACGGCTTTGGGCCGCTATTTATCCTACAGCATGGATTCCAATACCCAGCACAGCCATGTGGTTCGATCCGTCGCGATTGAAGTGATTATCGGGCTTGCAATCGCCGTATGGCCGATCACTTCCGTCATAAAGCTATAGAATACTGGTTGTTCTGTTTGGTCGACTAAGGTTGCTACCTAGACGTTAAATTTCAGAAACTTACCTCTTTGTAATTGGTAATTCCGACTAGGCATCCCTATTTATCCCGAAAGGTGCCACGGGGGTGGCGAAAGCTTTTGGCGTTGCGCCGATGCAGCCTAGTGATCCCCTCAGACCCTGCGTGATAAACGCAGCAGCACCTGCCGCGCTTTGCAGTAGAGGTTTTTTGGATGACACATTTCAGCAAGACATTTGGCTTGGCCATTGCCCTAGCACTCGGCGCAGC
>JBEIEG010000085.1:0-9447 GCA_040383035.1 Hyphomonadaceae bacterium
CCACAATTCTTACGCGCATCTGGTGGTGCCAAATGGGCGGGTCCTGTCGCACAATCCGTCTTCTTCGGCCTTTTGGCACTGACCACTGTGGCCTCGTTTCACGCCTTAGGGGCGTTGATGAGTATCGGGCTGACGATCTTACCCGCCATTGCTGCGCGTTTTTGGGCCAAGAGCGTACCGCTGATGATCGCAAGCGCGGCGATTTTAGGCATGCTTGGGGTGCTGGCTGGCCTTCTGGTTTCCTTTCACCTCGCCGCCCCCGTCGGTGCTGCCATTGTCTCTTGTTTGGTGGCGATTGTGCTTGCTTCAAGCCTTGTTGGGCCCAATCAATCCTTATTGACCCGCGCATTAGGTAGGGCCTCCCTTGCTAATCGCGCGTCGTAATCTCCTGACCCTTGCCGCCACAGGCTTGCTGGCCTGTGCCTGCAAACCTGCTGCGCCCACGCCAGTCGCAATGAGCGTACAAGCTAAGCCCAAGGTCTTAGCTACCATGTCGATCTTGGCAGACGTTGCTCGGCAGATCGGTGCCCCAGACCTTGAGATCATCTCCTTAGTGGGCCCCGACAGAGCAGCCCACCACCAAGACCCGACGCCAAAAGAATTGGCCAGCTTCGGCGACGTGAGTTTGCTCTTGCATGTTGGCTTTAACTTGGAGGGCTGGATCGATCGCTTGCCCGAAAGTACGGGTTATCACGGGCCAATCGTTCAGGCGTCAGACGGCATCAAACCCATTCTGATCGAGGGGCGTATCCCGGACCCTCATACCTGGCAGAGCTTTTCCGGTCTAAGCAGCTTTGCGCGGACTATTGCAAACGCCTATGCAAAGCTTTTGCCCGGTCTCGCGACAAATTTTGAAACGCGATTAAAGGCTTATCTTGCCGAGCTAAAGACCGCACAAGCACAAGCAACGGCATTGCTTGCCCCCCTGCGCCAAGGCCGTCGCCTGATCATCGTACCCCATAACTCATTCCGGTATTTAGGCCGGGAGTTCGGGCTGGAATTTCGTGGCATCTCATCGCTCTCCACGGGTGCGCAGCCCTCTGCCAAAGCGCTGGCAGACCTACTCGACGAGATAAAAAGCGCGGATGTTGCGGCCTGCTTCATTGAAACCGAAGCGGATCAACGCCTGATGAGCCAAATTGCCGCAGAAAGTGGCGCGAAGCTGGGTGGAAAACTCTACACAGACTCGCTCTCAAAGCCCGACGGCCCGGCTGGAACGAGCGTGCGTATGTTAGCCTACAATGTGGCGACCATCGCAAAGGCACTCACGCCCTAGCGCCTCAAACCCGCTCAAAGTCCGGGGTCAAAGGTCGCGATGTCAAAGACCTGATCCATGCTGTCGGCTGGGTTCTCACAACAAGGTCCACCTACGGGGCGAGCTGGGATGCCTGCCACGGTGCAGCCGGCGGCTACTTCGTGCAACACGACAGAGCCAGAGGCGATACGAGCGCCCTCACCCACCTTGATATTGCCCAAAATCTTGGCCCCTGCCCCAATTAACACACCGGCACCAATCTTGGGATGGCGGTCACCGCCTTCTTTGCCCGTGCCGCCTAAGGTGACATTATGAAGCATGGAGACATTGTTGCCTACTACAGCCGTTTCCCCGATCACAATGCCGGTCGCATGATCCATGAAAATCCCTTCGCCCAAACGAGCAGCGGGGTGAATATCGACTTGGAACAATTCAGCCACCCGACTCTGCAGGTGAAATGCCATCATTTCGCGACCCGTTGCCCACAAATGATGCGCGACTCGGTGTGCCTGCAAGGAAGCAAAGCCTTTGTAATAGAGGAATGGCTGCAGATAGGTGCGGCAGGCAGGGTCACGCGCTTTGATAACGCGCACATCGGCTTGGGCGCTGCGCACAATGGCTGGATCTTCCTTGAAAGCCTGCATGCAGACTTCGCGCATCTGCAGCGCATTCATGTCCGCCCCACCCAATTTCTGGGCCAAGAGATAGGCGAGCGCCTCATCAAAATTGGTATGGTTGAGAATGGTCGCGTTCAAAAGGCTGGCCAACAGCGGTTCTTCAGCAGCAGCTGTGGCCGCTTCAATGCGCAAATGGGTCCAAACGTTGGTTAAGCCAGCCGCCATGCCGCCAACAAGTTCTAAGCTTGCACCTGCCATAGTCACTCTCCGTCCGGGTAGGCCAACATCATCTCGGTCAGCTCAGCTGGCAATTGGTTAGTCTGTGCTAAATGGTACGTCCGATAGACGGTTGCAACCGTCAGCGCATCACGAATTTTTCCAGCTTCGACCTCAGCTAATAATTCGGTGAAATGAAGCTGCTTTAAGCTCAAGACCTCTGTTCCATCGGGAGCCAAGTTGCCGCGAGTCAATCCATAGGCCACAAAGCACGTGGCGGCTTCATCGCTGACTGAGTTCGATAAGTCCATTTCGAGGACTTTGATCAAAGTTTCAGCCCTGATGCCAACTTCTTCTTCGAGCTCACGCAGGGCACCTGCCTCAAGGTCCTCCTCAAAGGGCACACCCCCTTCAGGCATTTCCCAAGACCAAGCTTCTACTGGCCTGCGATATTGCCCAACCATCCAGACGTGACCTGTCTCGTCAATCGGCAGGACGCCAACTGCACGATTGGCAAAGCGAACGAGGCCATAAATACCGGGCTTTCCATCAGGGCGCAGCACATCTTGATGTTCCACTGTGATCCACGGGTTCTGGTAAGCAATATGGGACGCAAGGATCTGGAAGGGATCTTTTTCAGACATGGAAAAGAAAAACTCTCAAAAAGCGATGCAAACGCTATCACTATGTCTTATGTCTGAAAACAATGACAATTGCACCCTCAACCCTCCCGCCGCCGCCCGTCGAAAACGACGCTCTGCCCCAACAAGGCCCAGACGCGGCCTTTCTTGCACGATTGGCGCTGCGTCGATCTACCAAGGTAGCGCATCTAACCTCGCCGGGCCCAGAGGGTGAGACGTTGGATGCAATCCTGCGCCTTGGAGCCCGCGTGCCCGATCATGGCAAGCTGGGACCCTGGCGCTTCATCATTCTGTCTGGCGACAACCGGCAAGCCTATGGCAGGAAGCTTGCGGCACTTTTGTCGGACCGCGGTCAAATAAAGGATGCGGAGCGCCTAGCCCTAGAAGAAGGCCGTTTCTTGCGTGCGCCACTGGTGATCGCGGTGGTGTTTTCGCCCGTTGAAAGCCCAAAGGTGCCAGAATGGGAGCAAATGCTCTCTGCCGGAGCTGTGTGTTACAATTTGCTGCTGGCGGCGAATGGATTTGGATTTGGTGGCTGCTGGCTGAGCGAATGGGTTGCCTATGACCGCGAGGCTTTGGAACTCTTGGGCCTGTCCGCGCAAGAGAAGCTTGCAGGCCTCGTTTATTTGGGCACCCCAACCGAAGCGCCGATTGAAAGACCACGCCCCACCGCCGCGTCTCGCGTGACGCACTGGGCTCCTTAAGATTGCGGCGTCTCAGGGGCTACGGCCACGCTAAGGGGCTCTGATGGCGCTGGCACGCTTGGCACGGGGGGCGATTTAAGGCGCGGAGGCGGTTCTAACGGCGCTTGGCTTTCAAACAATTTCCGCAGGAAGCCCGGGGCCAGAGCTGAAATCGGATTGGTTCGCAGCTTTGGATTGGCCAAGCTACCTTGAGCCGTAAACGTCAAGCCGACTAGGCCTTCATCCTGCCCACCGCCCAACAGGCTGCCAAACAAGGGCATCTCGCCCAAGGCGCGGTTTAGACCGCCGGGGGTCGCAACGCCACGTATATCCAGCTTTCCATCTTCGAGATCGACATAGCCTGAGGCCTTAACCGTATAGGCAGCGCCATCAGCTTTCCCATCGCGCAGCGCGATGATGCCGCCATTCACTGTCATGGGCAGGCGCACCAAATCAAACAAGATCGGGGTTTGTTTTGGCGGGGCGTAAGAGACCCCCTTGACCTCCAGCGTCAAGGTGCCAGCACTATCAGCACCAACAACGGGCAATTCACCTTCGATCGTGCCAGTTCCGCCGGTTAGTGGTGCGCCGGGGTAAATTAGTCCAGCAAAGAAGCCTGCATCCGATAATGTGCCGACAATGTTGCGGCGACCATCTGGTTGCTGGCTCATCACGACTTGGGTTTGCCCGGTCGGAGAACTTCCTGTCATGGTTAGCGACCGCCAACCGTCCTGATCGCGCAAAATGCTGGCCTCAACATTGTCCAGGGCAGCCGACTGCCCCGTCGCAAGTCGTTTGATGGATGCATTCAAATTGAGGGGGCGATCTAACAGATCAACTGTTCGTTCTGAAACGTCGGGTTTGATTAGAAACGGACTGAGATCAAGATAATCGCCCTTTGCATTGACCTTCAGTCCATTGGCATCTTCTGAAATCCGTAAAGCCATGTCCGCTGCACGCGCGATGGCAATGCGGGGAAAGTCTGCAGCGACCAAATCCAGTTTTTCAGAGAGGACCAAATCACCCCGAACATCAGCACCTTTTGCGTCAAAAGTCAGCTCATTGACCGCCCAACCACCGTTATTTTGGGTCGTAATGCGAGCGGTCGCATGACCAGCTTCACCCTCAGGCTTGGTCCAGAGCGAACCGGGCAGCACGATGGTTGTCGTCTTAAGATCAGCGTCTAAATCCGCCCCCATCATGTTTGTACCGCGCGATTGCGCGTCAAGCTTCAGCCGGACAGGACCTGTCGCATAAGCGGTCACATCGACCCCGATCTGGACAAGACTTGCTAAATCAACCATCCCGTCAGCTAACAAGCGTGTGCCGGGCTTTAGGGCCGTTTCAGGCTCAGAGACCCATGTAAAATCAAAAGGGTTACCAGCAATCCAAGCTTGTCCGTTCACATCCACGCGGCCATTATCAATTGCCAGTTGAACCGTGCCGCCATTGGCCTCGAGCCCGGCAAAGGCGTTCTGCAAGCTGGCTTGTTCAAATTGTCCGCGCGCACGGACCTTAGTCGCATCCTGCTGCAGACGGTTGGACAACGGTAGACTTAAATCAATTTCCAGACTGCCTTCCCCGTCTAATCTAGCCGGGTCGAATTGAGCTTTAGATAACAAGCGCAGGGGTTCGCGGTCTGCTTCTTGCGCCATCAAGGCCACAGAGCCCGCGACTTTCGCGTGCACCACGCCTTCTGAGTCTTTGGGCTGAAATTTCGGGATGGCGAAGGATGATTCTGACAGGGTCAGGTCGCCTAGCTTGCCTGTGTCGATGGCGACATGGAAGCTATCGCCGGTCAGTCGGGCGCGACCTGAAACTTCCGTCAAAGCGGTCATTTGCGGGAGATAAAGCACTGTCGCGTTGCGGATATCAAAATCCAGCGCAATCCGATCCGGCGCACCGGGGTCACCCTTCATTAGCCCCGCAGGAATGCGCAGCACCAAATGATCGGTCTCACCAACTCCTTCTGTGACCACATTGGCGATGGCGTTGCGGGTCTCCGGCAAGAAGCCCCTAGGCCACGCTGCCATCAAGGTTTCAACATCAATTTCGCCATCAATATCGGCATCCAGATTGACCATGGCAGAGCCCCGCCGCGCCAGTGCAACCTCAACATCACCTTGGGCCGTGACACCGCGATGGCTCAGACGGAAGGTTTGTAACCGGACCCCGCGCGGCAACACATCGCCCGCCAGATCGACGTCACTCGCCACAAAAGGTCGAGACAATTGTCTGGGGCTAGTTAGGGTCAGACTTGGCGTTTTCAGCCACGCGTCCTTTAAACCATCTGCGCTAACTTTGCCGGCGAGCGCTACCGCTCCCGTGGCAATTGAAACAATAGGATTGTTGAAGGCAAAACTGTCAGCCTGGAAGCTTGTTAGGTCAAATGTTCCATCGCTGGTTCGTGTAGCTTCAACAACAAGATTGGCTCCCGCAAGCCCCAGCCCTCGTGCACCAGACTGATTTGTGGTCATGTCGTCGACACGCGCTACCAGTCCGCCCAAACTAGCTGAACCCGTGCCGCTCCACTGCAACGCCAAGCCGCGCGCATTTGTCTGGGGTATAGCAAGGCCTCGACCATCCAAGTTCAAACTGACAAGGCTGGCCTGTGCGTTCCAAGGACTGCTGGCCGAAGCTCGATCCAGCGTCATATCGACGCCTGCACCGCCGCCAAATGTACCCTGCCGATCACCTAAGGAAAGACGCGCTGATTTGGCTTTAACGCTGACTTTACCACCCGCGAAAACACCTTGGGCACCGCTCTTTGATTGCGCGCCACGGGGGCCACTAGAAAGAATTTTTACCTCTGCTTCCAATAGCTTCGCACTTGTCGAGTTTGGATGCGATAGGCCAAATCCTTGAGCAACCAGATCCGCCGAAATCAAATGCATATCTTCGGTAAACTGAACCTTCCCACTTGCCCCATCGCCTGCAACGCCACCGGCACTTGGAGCCTCTAAGGAAAAGGTTTTCGCCGCAAATTCCAAGCGGCGCTGTCCAGCGCTAGCCGGGTAGAATTGACCACTGACGTCAGTTGCTTGGATGCGGTCGCTGACAATATCGAGCCGGTCCAAACGGATTATGCCGGTGCTTTCCGTCCACGCTCCAGTACCCTCTGCCCGCTCCACTGCCACGCCGCCCGCGCGGCCGCGCCCGAGCTGCAAGGTACCTTGAACCGATATTGGACTGCCTTCTGGCGTCAGATACACCAAGGCGCGACCACTCAATGGGCTTGTCCAACTGGCCAATTGCTGCAAGCGCTCGCCGCGTAGACTAAGCGGTAATTGAGCAAAGCGCATGTCCTGTAATTGGGCCACCAGTGCCAGCGCACCATCCTCTTCTGGCGGGGCCGCAATCGCCACATTCATGCTGCTGGTTGATTTCTCAACATTGCCAGAAGCCTGCAACGTCATAATCCCAGCCGTATTGCGAAATAGACCGGCGCGAGCTCGCTCTAGAACTAGGCGTTGGCCGCTATCTGGATCGATCAGTTGCAAGCGGGCATCTGTCAGCACGACTTGGGCTACCCGGCCTGCCTGCCCTTGGGGATCAAGCGCTTTTCGGGTTCCGCTTAAGATCCGCGCGAGGCCACCTTCCTCACCCTTGATGCGTGGCAGCGCCAAAACCTCTTGAGCAGAGCCAAACCCAAAGGCTGTGCGACCTTGCCGGTCAATAACCAAAACGGCCTCAACGCCAGATAGGTGGGCCTCTTTAACCACAGCGCGACCAATCAGGAGCGATGGAGCGTCCAGTTTGAGGTCCACTTGACCTAGGCGCAGAGGCGAGGTTCTCTGATCCGTCCGGGCTGTGATTTTGCTCGCCAAGACTACAAAATCACGCGCTTCTTGGTCCCAGCCTAAACGCAATGAGCCAATCTTGGTTTGCCCGCCAACAAGGCGACTGAGTGAGTCTTCGACAAAAGGCGTCGTTGCGGAGATCGAGACTGTGCCGATTGACAGTCGCCAAGCCAAATAGCCAGCAAACATCCCAGACAGCGCCAAAGCCACAGTAGCGCTTTCCATCCAAAACCGTGAATGTCGGGTTTGGCTTAGAGGCTTCTTTGTACGCTTGGCAATTACTGTCCCGCTGGGGGTTTCCTCTAACTCTGGATCGATCTGTTCTGCGCGTTTCTTGTCACGTGATTGCCGCATTTTTGTGGAAGAAGCCTGTTGCCCGCGAGATGGCCCGTCCGCGGCTTGCAAGCCTGCGGCCTCAGGCTTATCTGCCTGAACACGGCGCTTTCGGCGCGAACGGATCGGATTTAGCACCATGAGTGAAATTGCAATTGGCCAATTGGCCCCTGACTTTGAGATGCCGACAGATGGCGGCGCAATCGTGACCTTGTCTGCTTTGAAAGGAAAGAGTGTTGTCCTGTATTTTTATCCAAAAGACGACACCTCTGGCTGCACAAGCCAAGCGATTGCCTTCACCGAGAATATCGACAAATTTCGTGCCCATTCATGCAAAGTCATTGGGGTCTCCAAAGATAAAGTCGCTAGCCACGACAAGTTTAAGGCAAAGTATGACCTAGGTGTGACCCTAGCATCAGATTTTGGCACCCAGGTGTGCGAAGCCTATGGTGTCTGGGTCGAAAAGAGCATGTATGGGCGGAAGTATTTCGGGATCGAACGCACAACCTTTCTGATCGATAAAAATGGAACGATCGTAAACATCTGGCGGAAAGTAAAAGTTCCGGGTCATGATGAAGCCGTTCTTCAGGCAGTGCAAGATTTGGTGTAATTCCCGATGGAATACACACCAAACAGGATTTCGGGTGTTGCGTGCCGTTGCTGCATGCGTAACAAGGGCGCGAGATCGCCGAACTAAGGGAACAAGACCATGGCCTTTTGGAATGCTAAATCCAAAGAAACCTATGTTGAAGCCGAAACTGTTATTGCACCTGTGCCACGCAACGCCTCCCCGGCGATTGCCGTTGTGACGCCGAGCCCAAAGCCCGCTGCCACAGTGGTGGCTACTGGCGCTGTCGTCAGTGGCTCGCTGTCGTCACCGGGCGACGTGCATATCGAAGGCATTGTGATCGGCGACGTGCGGTGCGACACTTTGGTGGTAGGCAAAAATGGCGAAGTCAAAGGCAATGTGATCAGCGAAATCGCAACCATCCGCGGCAGGGTTTCCGGTGACGTGCGGGCTCGCATGATTCAATTGGCGACTTCGGGCTCTATCGATGGCGATTTGACCCATGCTATTTTGATCATCGAGGAAGGTGGCCAGTTTGAAGGTCGTTCCAAGCGGTCTGCCGATCCACTGGCGGGTCCTTCCATCGAAACGACCCATATCGAGGAAAAAACGAGCACTGAGCGTCCCGCCAAGAAGGCCAAGGCGTCTGCGACCAAGGCCCAAGCCACCCCGGCGGCATCAGAGGCCAAAACGCCAGTCGAAAGCGAAGAAGCCCCCCGCTCTAGCCTTGCAGATGCTTTGGGCGATGCCTTTGCGGTGAATGCTTAGGGCGAAGCGCCGTCCGTAAAGGTCTATGCTGGCGCAGAGACTACAATATAGCGCGCGCTCAATTGCCCAGCACGAACTGCGGCGGCGCGGGCTTTCCAGGTAACAATCGAATGCAGGGCGAGGCTTGCCGCCTCTTGCCCGCCAGCCTTGATGAGAGCGGCTTGACGCTTCTTGAAGTCTTTGCCGATCTCCGACCAGCATGAACTAATTGCGGCCAAGAAGTTCGCATTGCACTCGGCTTCTGAAACCACAGTCAAGCCAGCGGCTTGGGCTGCTTCCTTGAACACATCCACAGGCGTAAACGAGCGATTTTCGATGCCCTTTGCAAGGTCTAAAGAAGGTTCGCCTTCGGTGGAGAACAGATCAAACCAGATTGCTTGCCCGCCCGGCTTTAACAAGCGAAGGATTGAGAACGCCCCACGCTCTGCCCGGTCTGCAGCACCGCCTTGGAACAACAACATCGCAAGCTCTGCTTGCCGCTCGGCAAGGCCAGCCAACTGCCCATTGTAGGGCTTGGCGACATAATTTTTGCGTGCTTTGCTTTTTTTGACTGCCTTTTCAGCCAA
>JBEIEG010000086.1:0-9424 GCA_040383035.1 Hyphomonadaceae bacterium
CGTCTACCGTACCGTTCGCCTGTTTGAAGAAAGCGGAATCTTGGAACGGCACGATTTCCGGGATGGACGGTCGCGTTATGAAGAGGCAGGTGCGGAGCACCATGACCATCTGATCGACATGAAGACTGGCAACGTGCTGGAATTTGTCGACCCCGAGATAGAACGTCTGCAACAAGAAATTGCCCGGCGTTTGGGCTATCGTTTGGTAGATCATCGGCTAGAGCTTTATGGTATCCCGATTGAGGATTCCTGATAGATTGGTCCTAAAGACATAGTCGTGCTCTCTGCGTTCTTCATCCCCCAAAATAAAGGCTGACCCCATGTTCAAAAAGCGACTGATGTCACTGATGCTGATTTCCTGTGCCGCCCTCATGGCGTGCCAACCTGCGGGCGCTAACCAAGATAAGTCTTTGATGGATGGCGTCGATGGGCAGGCCGCAGAAGCGCCCGTCGATGCCAATGGGCAAGCAGCTAAGGAATTCCTCGAAAAAAATAAGAGCGAGCCGGGCGTCATCACCACGGCTTCGGGTCTGCAATATTCGATCATTTCGAAAGGCCCTGAGACCGGTCCAAAGCCTGCTGTCGATTCCATGGTGCAGGTGAATTATGAGGGCAAGCTTCTCAATGGCGAGGTCTTTGATAGCTCGTTCGCCCGGGGCGAAGCGGCGGAGTTTGAGGTCGGCCGATTGATCCCGGCTTGGGTAGAAGCGTTGCAGATGATGCGCCCTGGCGATGAATGGACGATTTGGGTCCCACCCGCCATTGGCTATGGAGCAGAGGGCGGTGGTCCGATCCCGCCGAATTCCCTGTTGATCTTCCGGATGAAGCTGGAAAAAATCGTCGGTGGTCCGGAGTCTGATGCCGGTATTAAGGCCGAGAAGGGTGCGACGCGCTGATTTTTGAGGGCGCATTGTACCTTTGCTGAGGAAGCCTGCGCCAAAGCTGGTGACAAGACAGCTTCCTCAGCCTATAAGGAATTAACAGATCGACTTTGATCGCTTGAGGCGGTCAAAGCGGCTCCGGGTCACCGGGGCCGCTTTTTGTTTGTTCTGAAACCTGCCGACCTTGCTTTGAGGTTGGCGCAATGGATCGAGACACACGTGCGCACAACGTCGCCTCATGAAGACAAACTCTTGGCCTTGATTGAGCCTGCTGCCCGGGATCTGGGCTATGAGATTGTGCGCGTGCGGTTAATGGGGTCGCGCCGCAAAACCTTTCAAATCATGGCAGAGCGCCCAGACGGCCGCATGTCGTCAGGCGATTGTGAAAAACTGTCGCGGGGTTTGAGCCCGCTTTTGGAAGCCGAAGACCCGATTGAGACCGAATATGCGCTGGAAGTTTCCTCCCCCGGTATTGATCGTCCTTTGACCCGCTTTGTCGATTTTGACCGCTGGATCGGCTGGGAAGCCAAGCTGGAGCTGGATCGGGGCATCGAAGGCCGTAAGCGCTTTTCGGGCGAGCTGGCCGGCACCGAAGACAACAACATTTGCATCAATCTCGAAGGCGAGGAGGACACGGCCCTCATTCCTTTCGAATGGATTGCCAGCGCTCGCTTGGTGCTGACAGACGATCTGATCCGTGAATCCCTGCGCCGTCGCGGGGCAGACGAAGACGAACTCGAGCAACTGGAGAAAGCTCTGGATGATGATCAGGTGGAATTTGTCACCGATGATGTCCTGCCAGATGCCGACCCAGACCTAACCTAATCAGCCCATTCCGTTTCAGAAGGAAGACTACCATGGCCATTTCCGCCAATCGGCTTGAACTTTTGTCCATCGCCCGTTCGGTCGCTTATGAGAAAAATATCGACGAGTCGATCGTGGTTGAAGCGATTGAAGAGGCGATCAGCAAAGCCGCACGGGCCCGCTATGGTGCCGACCATCAGATCGATGCCCGTATCAATCCGAAGTCTGGCGAGCTGACTTTGAAGCGCAAGCAGACCGTGGTTGCCACGCAAGACGAAGTGGAAAACCCCAGCCAGCAAATCCCGCTGTCGGTTGCCAAGCGCATCGACCCCAGCGTGGAAGTCGGCCATGTCTTTGAAGAAGACCTACCTTTGTTCGACTTTGGCCGCGTGATGTCCTTGACCGGTAAACAAGTGATCACGCAACGCGTTCGCGAAGCTGAGCGCGACAAGCAGTTTGAAGAATACAAAGACCGCGTGGCCGATATCATCAATGGTATCGTCAAGCGTGTTGAATATGGCAATGTGATCGTTGACCTTGGCCGAGGTGAAGGCGTGATCCGCCGTGACCAGACTTTGCCGCGCGAAAATCTGAACATGGGCGACCGCGTCCGTTGCTATATCTACGACGTACGCCGCGAACCAAAGGGTCCGCAAATCTTCCTGTCGCGTGCCCATCCTGGCTTTATGGCGAAATTGTTTGAAGCCGAAGTGCCTGAAGTTTACGACGGCGTGATTGAAATCAAGGCCGTTGCCCGCGATCCTTCTTCGCGCGCAAAGATTGCCGTATTCAGCCACGACAACTCGATAGACCCTGTGGGCGCCTGCGTCGGTATGCGCGGTTCGCGGGTTCAGGCTGTGGTTGGTGAACTGGGTGGCGAGAAAATCGACATCATCCCTTGGTCGCCTGATCCTGCAACCTTCATCGTGAATGCGCTTCAGCCTGCTGAAGTGACCAAAGTGGTGCTCGATGAAGACGAAAACCGCGTTGAAGTGGTCGTTCCTGATGAGCAATTGAGCTTGGCTATCGGCCGTCGCGGTCAAAACGTGCGTCTCGCCAGCCAATTGACGGGTTGGTCAATCGATATCCTGACCGAAGAAGAAGAGCGTTCGCGCCGCGAAAAAGAAGCCAACAGCCGCACCGAATTGTTCATGGCTGCGATTGACGTCGACGAAATGATGGCCCGTCTCTTGGTTTCTGAAGGCTTCGAAACCATCGAAGAATTGGCCTATGTTGAATTGGGCGACCTTTTGCAGATTGAAGGCTTTGACGAAGACGTCTCGGCAGAACTGCAAGCCCGCGCCCGCGACTTTATCGAACGTGCTCAAAACGAACTCAACGCCAAACGCGCAAGCTTGGGCGTGGAAGACGAAGTTCTGGGTCTGCCCGGTGTGACCCTCGAAGTCGCCATTAAATTGGGCGAAGGCGGCGTGAAGAATGTCGAAGATGTGGCTGGCCTTGTCTCTGACGATCTTCGCGGCTGGTTTGAAGTCAAAAATGGCGAAAAGACCCGCTTCCCTGGCTTGCTTGAAGGCATGAGCATGAGCGCGGAAGATGCCGATGCGTTGATCATGGCTGCACGCGTCGCCATGGGCTGGGTAGAGGCTCCCGTGGTTGAGGAAGCCGAAGCCGAGGCGGAAGTTGCCGCCGATGGACAAGAGTGAGCGACGTGAAGGCGCTGGACGTGTCCGGCGCTGTGTAGCAACCGGAGAGGTCCAGCCTGAAGCTGGCCTCATCCGATTTGTGGCCGATCCCGACGGCTGGGTCTTTCCAGACCCAGCCGCGCGCGCACCCGGGCGAGGCGTTTGGGTCACCGCAACGCGGGAAGCCGTTAGTCTGGCGATTAAGAAGGGCGCCTTCTCGCGCGGGTTAAAGCGGGAAGCTAAGCCACGCGACGATTTGATGGACAAGATTGTCGAGGGTTTGAGACAACGTTGCTTAAGCCAGCTCTCCATCGCTCGAAAAGCGGGTCAAATTGTGCTTGGCAATGATCAAGTGGCGTCTGCGTTGCGAACCGCCAAGCCTGCTTGGCGCATTGAAGCCGTTGACGGATCGCCCGACGGGCGTGGGAAATTGGACGGACTTTCGCTGGCATGGGGCGGGGTCCCAACTGCAGGCTGTTTCACGGGGGTGGAAATGGGCATGGCGTTAGGACGCGATGTTGTGATACATGCTATCTTAATGCCAGGGCGTTTAGCAGATAGCTGGACGACGGACATCAGGCGCTTAGCGGGTTTTATCCCATTAGTGCCCGATGATTGGCCAAGGGACGGCACCTATATCTAGGGTGCAGGACCGTTTGGAACTGGACGAAGCCGATCTTGACCGGCACAGAACGCCCGGGCGGTAATCCTGCTCGAACGGCGGTTTTTGTGCTTGCTGGACCTAATTTTGGGGCCAAAGGCCGGTTGAATTTTTACGACGCGCCAATGAGTGCGCAAGGATGAGCATGAGCGACGGTAACGACAACGAAAATCAATCGGGGCGCAAGCCTCTGACCCTTTCCCGCAATGTGGGCGCTGGCACCGTTCGCCAGAGCTTTTCGCATGGGCGCACCAACCAAGTTGTGGTTGAGGTCAAAAAGAAGCGTACGATCGGTCCAGGGGATGCGCCTACGGGCGGCGCTGCCGGAGCCGTTCCAAAGCCTGCTTTCGCGCCGCCTACCCGTCCTGCAGCAGCGCCTGTGGCCGCAGCACCTGCCGCGAAGCCTGCAGCACCCGCACCTGCTGAAGAATCACGGCAAGCCCCCGCGCGCACGACAAAAACACTGGGTCTGTCCGATAGTGAAATGAAGGCGCGCATGGCCGCGCTCGAGCGGGCCCGCGAACAAGAACAAGCCCGCCGCCAACAGCAATTGGCTGAAGCAGAGTTGCGTCAGCGTCGCGAAGATGCTGACCGTCGCCGCGCCGATGAAGAGCGTCAGATCGCGGAAGCTGAAGCGCAACGCAAGCGCCAGCTAGATGAAGAACAAAAGGCCATTGAGGCCCGTCGCAATGCCGCACAAGCCGCCGCCGACGCGCCAATGGGTGCCCCTACGCGTGGCCGCGAAGAAGCCGCACCTGCGCCCTACGAGCCTGAGCCCCCTGTTTCTGGTTCCGCTGGTGATGAGGATGCAGGCGAAGCGCCAGCAGGTGAAGAAGGTGAAGACGGTGACTTGCTGTCTGAATTGGGTGGTCGTGTAAAGCGACAAAAGGTTGCCGTCGTGCGTGCGCCCCCAGTTTCGCGCGCCAAGGGCGCGCAACAGCGCCGGTCGGGCAAACTGACCATCACCTCAGCTTTGGGTGACGATTCCGACCGTCAGCGTTCGCTCGCGTCTGTCCGCCGTGCCCGTGAAAAGGAACGCGACCGCCGTTTGCGCATGCTGAAGGGTCAAGAGCAGACCAAGCAAGTGCGCGAAGTCGTCGTGCCTGAAGTCATTACCGTGGCCGAATTGGCAAACCGGATGGCTGAGCGTCTGACCGACGTGATCAAATATTTGATGAAGCAAGGTCAGATGATGAAAGGCGCCGATAATCTCGACGCCGATACCGCAGAATTGATCGTCACCGACTTTGGTCACAGCGTGAAGCGCGTTGCTGAATCTGACGTTGAAATTGGTCTGGAAGGCGAGGCTGATACCGACGCCAACCAAGTGCCACGTCCGCCTGTCGTTACCATCATGGGTCACGTTGACCATGGAAAAACGTCGCTTCTTGATGCGATCCGCTCTGCCGACACGGTCAAAGGCGAAGCCGGTGGCATTACCCAGCACATTGGGGCCTACCAGGTTCGTTTGGGCAGCGGTGAGCGCGTAACTTTCTTGGACACGCCAGGTCACGCAGCCTTTTCCAGCATGCGCGCCCGTGGTGCTGGCATCACCGACGTGGTGGTTCTGGTGGTTGCGGCCGATGACGGTGTCATGCCTCAAACTGTGGAAGCCATCAGCCATGCAAAAGCGGCTGGTGTGCCAATCATTGTGGCCGTCAACAAAATCGACAAGCCAGAAGCCAATCCGCAGAAAGTTTTGAACGAGCTTCTGCAATATGAAGTTCTGACCGAAGCCGTTGGCGGTGACGCCTTGTGGGTGCCTGTTTCGGCCAAAGAGCGCACCAATCTGGATACGCTGCTTGAAACCATCCTGCTGCAGTCTGAAGTTTTGGACCTCAAAGCCAATCCAGATCGCGCCGCAGAAGGTACGGTTATCGAAGCCAAGCTCGACAAGGGCCGTGGCTCTGTTGCTACCGTTCTGGTGCAACGCGGTACGCTTAAGCGTGGCGATCTGGTGGTTGCCGGAACGCAATGGGGTCGCGTACGCGCCCTCAGCGATGAGCGCGGCCAAACCGTGCAATCAGCAGGGCCATCGCAGCCGGTTGAAATCCTCGGTCTCGACGGTACGCCAGAGCCCGGTGACGTGGTTGTGGTTGTCGAGAATGAAGCCCGCGCCCGCGAAGTTACCGATTACCGGATCCGCATGAAGCGGGAAAAGGTCGTCGTACGCCAAACCGCGCGTTCGGGTCTGGAAGCCATGTTGGCGCGGATCAAGGATGCCGAGGTCAAGGAATTCCCGCTTATCGTCAAAGCCGATGTGGGTGGGTCCGCCGAAGCTATAACCGCCGCGCTCGAGAAACTCTCGACCGAGGAAGTGCGCGCCAAGGTCATCCATCAGGCCGTTGGCGGGATCACCGAAAGCGACGTTCTTTTGGCGAAGTCGTCTGGCGCACCAATTCTTGCCTTCAACACACGTGCACCCAAGCAAGTGCGCGATCTCGCCGAGCATGAGGGCGTTGAGATCCGTTATTATTCCATCATCTACAATCTCTTGGATGACGTGAAAGACATTCTCTCCGGCATGTTGGAGCCAGAGCGCAAAGAAACCTTCTTGGGCTATGCCCAAATCTTGCAGGTGTTCAACATCACCAAGGTTGGCAAAATTGCTGGCTGTAAGATCAATGAAGGCAATATCAAACGCGGTTGCGGTGTTCGCTTGCTGCGCGACGATGTCGTCATCCATGAAGGCAAGCTCTCCACTCTGAAGCGCTTTAAGGACGAAGTTAGCGAAGTCTTGGCTGGCCAAGAATGCGGTATGGCATTTGAAGGCTATCAGGACCTGCGCGAAGGCGATCTGATTGAGTGCTTCGACGTGCAGATCATCAAGCGCTCGCTCTAAGCGACCTTCTTTTTCGAACAAAGCGCGTGGCAAAGCATATGATGTTTTGCCACACGCTCTCCATCCCTCCGCCTTGACTGGACGAAGCCAGCATGCGCGCATCAGGTGAAAACTATGGCAAAACGTTTCGATAATTCATCTGGCCCGACCCAGCGGCAATTGCGGGCGGGTGAAAATATCCGTCACGTGCTGGTCGAGATTCTGCGCCGCGGCGACATTCGTGATCCGGCCTTGGTCGATAAAAGTATCACCGTCGGTGAAGTCCGCATGAGCCCAGACCTTAAGCATGCCAATGTGTTTGTCGCCGCACTGGGCCTTGAAGATGCCGAAGAGATTGCGAAGGCACTCAATCGCGCCTCGAAGTTCCTGCGCGGCGAGTGTGGGCGGGCGCTCGAAAGCAAGTTTACCCCAGACCTGCGCTTCTTGGCTGACACGTCCTATGACGCGGCCCTGAAGATGAATGATCTTTTCAACGATCCCAAGGTTCGCGCCGATTTGATCAAGCCGGCGGATGAGGCCTGATGTCGCGGCGTAAGAAGGGCCAAGACATCCACGGCTGGATCGTTTTAGATAAGAGCCTCCATTTAACCTCCACCGATGCAGTAACCCGCGTGCGTCGGGCGTTTGATGCCAAGAAGGCCGGCCATGCCGGCACTTTGGACCCTTTGGCGACGGGCATTTTGCCAATCGCGCTGGGCGAAGCCACCAAGACCGTGGCTTGGCTGATGGAAGCTGAGAAATCCTATCGCTTTACAGTCGAATGGGGTGCTTCAACCGATACCCAAGACCGCGAAGGCAAGATTATCGCCACATCCGATATACGTCCCAGCAAAGAGGCAATCGAGGCAGCTCTGGTTGGCTTTATCGGTGAAATCCAACAAGTCCCGCCCATCTATAGCGCAATTAAGGTCGCAGGCGAGCGGTCCTATGATCTGGCCCGCGACGGCGAAGTGCCTGAACTCAAAGCGCGCACGGTTTTGCTGATTGAAGCGCGTTTGGTTGATGTGCCTGACGCTGATCACGCCACGATTGAATGCCGCTGTGGCAAGGGATTTTACGTCCGCGCCTTGGCCCGCGATCTCGCAACTGCCTTGGGTGCCGAGGGTCATGTGAGCGCGTTGCGTCGCACATCGGTCGGTCCATTCCACGAGAGCGCAGCAATAACACTGGAAAAGCTGCAGGAAGTATGCAATAGCGACGCCGCGTCCGACAGCCTTTTGCCAGTTGAGACCGCGCTGGACGACATCCCGGCGCTGGCCGTAACAGCGGAAGAGGCTTTCAGGCTGCGGCAAGGCCGCGGGATTGTTCTTCTCCCCCACCAGGTTGAAGAGCTGCGCTCTAAGCGCAGAACCCGTGTTGTATCCGGCGAAGACATGAGCCGAGCAGCACTGGCAACCCTAAAAGGCCAAGCCGTCGCTATAGGAGACGCACGCGCGGGACGGTTTGAGCCGGTCCGTGTGTTTCAACTCAGTGCGAGCGATTGAACCCGCCGCCAACCCAAAGGGAACCACGATGTCGGTAGCACCAGAGCGCAAGCTCGAAATCATGAAAGAACATGGCCTCGCCCCAAACGATACGGGCAGCCCAGAAGTACAAATCGCGATCCTGACAGAGCGTATCGTAAACCTGACTGAGCATTTCAAAATGCACAAGAAGGACAATCACTCCCGTCGCGGCCTGTTGGCCATGGTGTCGTTGCGTCGCCGTTTGCTGGACTATGTAAAGTCCCGCGATGTGGCACGTTATCAGGCCATTTTGACCAAGCATGGTCTGCGTCGCTAAGGCGTCGTGACAAAACCAATCAGGGCGGTGCGAGATGCGCCGCCCTTTTGCTATTTGCCCCTCACCCGAAATCGGGGCCGGAAATCGGCAAGAGGAGTAAGATGAAAGATGGCTCTCGCATAGGGTGAGGGCTTTCTCCGGCAAGGACGCCGGACCCCTTGGTTCAGGAAGGCCTGTTCCAAGTTTTGTAGGCGGCAGCATGGGGAAGGCCCCATGATCTGCCAGAAGGAATGATGATGTTTGACATAAAGACTGTTTCGCTCGAATGGGGCGGACGTACGCTGACACTGGAAACTGGCCGCATGGCGCGCCAAGCCGATGGGGCCGTTCTGGCCACCTATGGCGACACACAAGTTCTCGCGACCGCTGTTGGTGCGCGTTCGGCCAAGCCGGGGATCGATTTCTTCCCGCTGACCGTGAATTATCAAGAAAAATTCTATGCAGCCGGCCGCATCCCAGGTGGCTATTTTAAGCGCGAAGGTCGTCCAACCGAAAAGGAAACTCTGGTTTCCCGCTTGATCGACCGCCCAATTCGTCCCTTGTTCGCCAAAGGCTTCAAGAACGAAACCCAAGTCGTGATCACCACCTTGTCGCACGATCAGGAAAATGATCCCGATATCGTTGCTCTGGTTGCTTCCTCGGCTGCTTTGGTTCTGTCTGGTTTGCCATTCATGGGCCCAATCTCGGCCGCACGCGTTGGCTATATCAATGGCGAATACGTACTGAACCCAACCGTCGATCAGCTGAAAGAAAGCGACATGGATTTGGTGGTCGCAGGGACCGCTGACGCCGTGATGATGGTTGAATCAGA